>JADFYX010000309.1 GCA_015232795.1 Magnetococcales bacterium | reverse complement strand
ATCACCTAAACCGCCACATAAATATCCCTGGTATGTCAGGTTATTTTTTTGGAAACAGAAGCACACCTATGGCAAGATTCTGGACCCGGGGCTGTTATGGGGACGGTCGCCGTGGTTGTTCTCAACGGTAGCACTTCTATATGGGGCGATTAATCGTAGTTCTTCACCTCTGGAGCCTGAATTGCGCTCGCTGCTAACGGTGCGGGTGTCACAGATCAATCACTGCGCGTTCTGTGTAGACATCAACGCCAACACTCTCATGAAACGCGGCGTTTCCCAGGAGAAGGTGGACCGACTTTCCCATTGGCAGGAAGAAAAAAACCTGCCCCATTTTACCCATAAAGAGCAACTGGCCCTTGAGTACGCCGAGGCCATGACTTGGTGCGACCGCTTTGTGGATGATGAACTGATGGGGCGGATGAAGCAGATATTTGACGATGACACCATAGTCGAGCTTGCGGGTTTGGTGGCGTTCCAGAATCTATCCTCAAAATTCAACGCAGCATTAGACATTCCTCCGCAAGGGTTTTGCAAAATTCCGCCGAAGGAATAGGCCAGCGCCCAATTATACTGTCTAAATCTTGGTTTTTATGGAAAATTCAATGTCATGAGCAGAATTCTAGAACTACGAAAGTTGAGTGAGGAGAAAACATGAAATATAGAAACCTTGGAAGTTCAAACCTTGATGTTTCTATGGTCTGTTTAGGAAGCATGACCTGGGGGGTTCAGAACAATCAAGAAGATGCCAACGATCAGATAGAATATGCCCTTGATATGGGAGTAAACTTTATCGATACCGCAGAGTTGTATGCTACTCCCCCTGCTGCTGAAACCTATGGTAAAACGGAATCGATTATTGGGAACTGGATTGGCAAAAATCAGAAAAAACGTGAATCATTTATTCTCGCCTCAAAGATTGCTGGCCCTGGATTTGGCTACATTCGCAACGGTTCGCCGATCACTGCTAATTCGGTAAAACTGGCAGTGGATAGCTCACTAAAACGATTGCAGACAGATTACATAGATCTCTATCAACTTCACTGGCCAAATAGACAGAATGTTCACTTTGGCAAACACTGGCCAAATCAAATCAGGTTTAGTCAAACTGATGCAAACTCACAACGTGAACAGATGTTGGATATTCTCGAAGGCCTACAAGAAGCGGTAACTGCGGGGAAAATTCGCCACTGTGGACTTTCTGATGATTCCCCATGGGGAGTTCAAACCTATCTAGAACTGAGCAAAAAACACGACCTACCGCGTATGGTTTCAATTCAAAATGAGTTTAATCTTTTACATACAAAAGATTGGCCATACCTGATTGAACAGTGTATTCAAGAGGATATTGCTTATCTTGCTTGGTCGCCTCTTGCCGGTGGCTTGCTTTCAGGAAAATATATCAATGGTGCTCGTCCCGTGGGAAGTAGATGGTCAATGCAACAGCAAAATGCGCTCTTTAGAGATACTAAAAGTTGTGAATATGCAGTTATCGCACTTTCACAAATAGCGCAGATTCATGGCTATACCACAGCGCAACTTGCCCTTGCCTGGTGTAATTCTATTGATGGAGTTACCTCCACGATTATCGGTGCTACCACAATGGATCAGTTGAAAGAAAATATTGCTGCCTTTGATAAACCGTTCAATGAAGAAGTGGCGGATGAGATCGGTAAGATACTACAAGAATATCCACTACCATTTTAGTAAAAAGTTTTTGACTTTTTAAAAGTGAAAGTTAGCAAGACTCTATTAGCTTCCCGATAGGAGAGCTATATTATTTAGCTTGATTGCATTGCAGGAAATAGATCGAATCTGTTCGAGTTTTCCATATACTGCAATGAAAATTTTCTTTGACCATCAAAAAGACATGATCCTGGAACCTTTGAAAAATCTACTACATTTCTAGTATTTTGAAACTCGGATTCCAAAAAATCAACCATATCCTCAGCTTCTTCTGATGTCAAACCACCTACATATTCATGACTGCCATGATAAATGCAGAAGTTGTTGGTTTTTTGTTTTATTTTATAAAAGCTCATCTTTGCTACCTCTATTTTGAATTGGTTTCAATAGAGTTAATGCAAAATTTATTCCTTTTTATTAATTAATGAAACTTTTACCCTCTGAATTGCTTTGTAAGGTGATTGTTGGATAGCTAAATTGATACTTGGTGAATTTTGAACAATCAGCCAGATTGTTAGTTGCTATAAAAACAATAACTCTGACATAAAAACAAAAAATCAATGCAATTTGAGTGAAAAAATGATATTTTGATCATGTACTTTATAGTGTCTTTGATTCAGCCAGACCAAAAGTCAGAGAATTTTATAGATTTCCCCTAGAGGAAGCGTGATATTTTGCTTAAAAGTATCAATGTTCAAAACCTTATAGAACAGAGAAAACCATATGAAAATCGTTTCACTATCTGACCTTATCGATGAGCCTAGTATTCATAATCCCGCAATTTCAAAAAAGGTAATATTGTCCACTGGCGATGCGCCACATATTAAATCAATAGGACAAGTCACCTTCAAACCAGGGCAAATAATCCCCTCCCACTCCCACAAAGACATGCATGAAATTTTCATGATTCGCTCTGGATCAGGTGTAATACGCATCAACGGCAGTGAGCACCCTTTATCTTCGGGATCATGTACGGTGGTACAGCCAAACGAGCCACATGAAGTAGAGAACACAGGCTCAGAATCCATGCTACTCATCTATTTCCAAATCCCATCACTCTTCTAGCTACCGAATTTAGGTTTAACGGTCCAAGAAAATAACACTTCCGCTCATTCCGGGTAGGAGTTCAGGAAAATGGCCTTTTATTTTACCAATCACCTTGAAAGATTGACTTACCGGATCGATCTGGGCTCCAGTCATGGAGACCTCAGCCGGATAATCCTTGCTGGTCTCATCAATATTAATGTTAAAACCAAGCCCCGGTTTTAACCATGTCTGCCAATCAGAAGGCACTAATAGCTCAATTTCCAGATTGTGATCATCGACAATTTTCATTAATTTATCACCCTCGGCTACATATTCATGTTCATGAACATGCAACTTGGCAACTCGTCCAGAAAAAGGGGCTATGATGACGCATTTGGTCTTCACATCTTTCCAGAAGGCCACATCTGCTCTGGCTTTACTAACATTGGCTTGAGCAATATCTACCTCATGACTACCAATAGATTTTAGCTCCATCAGCCTGAGGTTGGCTTGATGCTGTCTGATAGTTATTGTCAGCTCTGCATTGGCTTTATCATAACGGGCTTTATGTTGAGCGCACTTAATCTCAGCCAGTTTTTTTCCATTCTGAAACCGCTCCCCCTCCCGAAAATTCAAAATTGTAATTTTTCCGGCAATCTCAGCCGAAATAACCGCTTGGTAACGTGGAGTAAGTT
>JADFYX010000308.1 GCA_015232795.1 Magnetococcales bacterium | reverse complement strand
AACTATTTTCTCCAAAGTGGCAACCCAGTAACAGGCTCCACCTCACGTATAAACTCAGGACCATCAAAAGCTTGAATAATAGCTTCACAAGCAAAAATTACCGTACCAGGAATTAAGTGACCACCAAAAGCGTTACCATCATTATCAGCCAATGTAACATGGGCATGAACAAACGGTTTGCCGTCTTTCAGAGAGATATTACCAGTTAAATTTAAAATCTCAAGATGGCGGTCTATTGTAAAATAGCTATACTCTTTTTTATCTTGATCATAGTATCCCAAAGCAGCTTTTTTAACTGCTCCTATGGCTTCAACCCTACCAAGTTTAATACCCTCATTGGTGCAGATTTTTGTAAGAGATTCTAAAAGGTCGTCGTTATGATCCAGACCACCCATAAAGGTACGAGTTGTAGTTATTTGCTGCATTGTAGATGTCCCTTAAACCTAGATTTTGTCCCACACAACATCTTTTAAATCAAATACCGGGCCGTCGGTACAAACCCTGCGGTAGTTCCAACCATCATCGGCATCTTTAATAGGTGCAACACAGCCCGCACAACCACCAAAACCACACGCCATATGCTCTTCCAAAGAGACCTGACCCCCTATATTAAACTTAACTGCAACCTTTGCAGCAGCCTTCATCATAGGAGTGGGTCCACAAATATATAGCACTGTTTTTTCCCGCTGTTGATTATCCATCTCTTGTAAAATCCGGGCAGCAAGTTCGGTAACATAACCATGAAAAAACCCCGGCTTTGCCTCAAAAGATGCAAGACGCGAAGGTATGCCAAAAGATTCCTGACGAGTTAATGAGACGGGGTTTTTGATAGGCTCAAAGGGGAGTAGGGGAGTGTTTGAGGTGGTTAACTCAAATGGTGGGTCACTCTCTAAACCAAGTAACAAGGTGGTTTGAACTCCCTGTTTTTTTAACTGTCTTGCAAAAAAATCCAACGGCGCATAGCCAATTCCACCTGCAATTAACATGGCGTTGTGGCCAGCATCTGGCTGTTTAAAATGACAACCAATTGGAGATAACATGGTGGTTTCAAAACCGGCCTGCCAACCTGCCATATATTGGGTTCCCTCACCCACCACCTGATAAAAAATATCCAATGTGCCTTGGTTTATATCACTGTCTAAAATAGAAAAAGGACGGGGCAGGGTTAAACTTGGGTGGCAATTCAGGTGGATAAAATGGCCCGGCTTGGCCTCTTCTACCCCTCTGGGAGCTTGTAACCTTAGTAAATATTGTGTTTTTGTTAGCTGTTTATTAAATAAAACCGTGGCAGTAGTTTGGTTGGAGGCAGCAGGCTGACACATCTTTACTGGCCTTCCTTATAAACAATACGTCCAGCCACAATAGTACGCTTTACCCTGCCATGGACAACACGATCATGAAATGCGGTGTTTCTTGTGCTGCCATGAAGTTCGTTGGCATCTACCGTCCATTTCTCTTTTTCGTCAAAAAGAACCACATCAGCAGGACTGCCAATGGACAGTGTTCCCCGGTTTATACCCAACAGTCTTGCTGGCTTGTAGGTCATCACCCCTAAACAATCACTTAAACTCATCACCCCGTCGCGCACCAACTCCAAAGAGACACAAAGCATGGTTTCCAAACCGACAACTCCATTTGCGGCACAGCAAAACTCCACCCGTTTGCTATCTTCATCATGAGGGGCATGGTCTGTGGCTATAGCCGCTACAACCCCTCTTGCCAGCCCCTCTAAAATAGCGTTACGATCATTTTCATTGCGTAGCGGAGGGGCCATTTTAGCGTCTGTGTTATAGCCGATTACCGCCTCTTCAGTTAAAGCAAAATGGTGGGGGGCAACTTCACAAGAAACCGGTAGGTTGCGTTGTATAGCTCTCTCAACACTGTTTAGTGCTCCTGCTGTAGAAAGATGGGCCACATGATATCTGCCACCTGTTAGCTCGACCAGACGGATATCACGATCCACCAGGATTGATTCCGACTCCGCAGGAATACCCGCCAGACCCATGCGTGTGGCTGTTACACCTTCGTTCATACACCCTTTGGATAGGTCGGGATCTTCCGCGTGTTGAATTATCAATGCATTAAAAGCCTTGGCATAATCCAAAGCCCTACGCATTACACTGGAGTTGGCAATCGCCTTACCATCATCGGAAAAAGCCACACAACCAGCTTTAATCAACAGGCCGATTTCAGTAAGTTCCTTACCGTTCAAGCCTTTGGTAACTGCACCAATGGGAAAAACATTGACCACTCCACCCATCTTGGCCTTGTCCAACACATAACCAACCACACTGGGATCATCAGTTACAGGGTTGGTATTGGGCATGGCCGCTATGGAGGTAACACCTCCGGCTGCTGCTGCTCTTGTGCCTCCAGCGATGGTCTCCTTATACTCATATCCCGGCTCACGAAGATGCACATGCATATCAACCAAACCCGGGGCGACAATCAAACCATCAGCATTTATAATTTTACATTCGGCAGGTATATCGGGCCGACCTATGGCGCGGATAACACCATCCCCAATCAGGAGATCTGCGGTTTCATCAATACCGTTGGCAGGATCTATAACCCTACCGCCTTTTATTAAGGTAAAATTTGGCTCTTTCATTTTTAAATCCTCACCCTTCAACACCACACAGACGATATAAAACCGCCATGCGAATGGCTAATCCGTTAGCTACCTGCTCTAAAATAACAGAATGGTTGAGATCGTCTGCTACCTTGGAGGTAATCTCTACACCACGATTTATCGGCCCAGGATGCATAACTATAGCCTTTGGTGCAGCAAGGGCCAGACGTGCGTGGTTAAGACCCCAAAATTCATAATACTCCCGTACACTGGGTAAAAATGCACCAGTCATACGCCCTTGCTGCAAGCGGAGCATCATCACCACATCGGCATCTTTTATCCCCTCTTCCATACGATGAAATACCCGCACTCCAAAGGCCTCTTCTACCTTTGACGGCATGAGAGTAGGGGGGCCGACAAACCGAACATTGGCTCCCATTGTGGCAAGGCCAATAGCGTTGGATCGGGCAACACGAGAGTGGAGAACATCACCGCAGATTGCCACGGTCAAACCTTCAAAACTCTCCCAGCCCATCAAAGCTAAATGGTTATCTATGGTGAGTAGATCCAACAGTGCCTGGGTTGGATGTTCGTGGCTGCCGTCACCTGCATTGATAATGGCAGCATCCAGGTTTTTAGCCAGAAATTCTTGTGCTCCTGATTCTGAATGGCGAACCACCACAACATCCGGGTTCATGGCCTCTAAGTTTGCCAAGGTATCTATTAACGTCTCACCCTTTTTAACCGAACTAGAGGCCACCGACATATTAATTACATCGGCACTCATACGTTTACCTGCTAGCTCAAAGGAGGTACGGGTACGGGTGGAGTTTTCATAA
>JADFYX010000307.1 GCA_015232795.1 Magnetococcales bacterium | reverse complement strand
AAGGAAAGTTTCTTAAATTGACACTAGGATTTTCTCACCCCGTTGATTATCCTCTACCTGATGGTATTGAGGTAACAGTTGAGAAAACAACGCGAGTGATTGTAAAAGGGATTGATCCTGAAATAATCGGTAAAGTCTGTGCTGAGATCAGAGAGTTCAGACCACCTGAGCCTTACAAAGGTAAAGGAATCCGTTATGAAGGTGAGTATATTCTAAGAAAAGAAGGCAAGAAAAAGTAAGAGGGTAATGTGATGGCGAAGGATCGACAAAGTTCACGCAAGGCAAGAGGAAAACGGGTTCGTTATAAAGTTCAGCAGGTAAGACGTGACCGTCCAAGACTCTCAATTTTTCGTAGCTCTAGCAACATATATGCTCAGATTATCGATGATGCCGTAGGGCTAACATTGGTTTCTGCCTCCACTCTTGAAAAAGAGATAAAGGAGACCATTAAAAATGGTGGTAATTGTGATGCAGCTACAGCGGTAGGAAAGATGATCGCAAAAAAAGCATTGGAGAAAGATATTTCCAAGGTTGTTTTTGATCGTGGCGGATTTCTTTATCACGGTAGGGTGAAATTTCTTGCTGAGGCGGCTCGTGAAGGCGGTCTGCAATTTTAGGTCTGGTTTTTTTTACTTAATTTTTTAATGAACAAGATTTTTTTGATACAAAATTGTTGAAAATCTTGGTAAGTTTATAAATGTATTATTAGGAGCAGCAATGTCGAATAATCGCCGAGGAAATCCAGACGGTAAGCAGGACAACCGTCCGAAGGACGACCTGATAGAAAAGTTGGTTGTCATTAAACGAACTGCTAAAGTTGTAAAAGGTGGTAGTCGTTTTAATTTTTCAGCGATCGTAGTTGTTGGAGACGGCAAAGGTCAGGTTGGATACGGTTTGGGTAAGGCAAAAGAGGTTCCAGAGAGTATTCGTAAAGCTACTGATCAGGCTCGCAAAGCAATGGTTGATATTTCAATCAAAGATTCCCGTACCTTACACCACGAAATTGTCGGTCGTTATGGAGCAGGTAGAGTCGTATTACGTCCAGCATCAGAAGGTACTGGTATTATTGCTGGTGGCTCCATGCGTCCAATATTTGAAGCTTTGGGAATACATGATGTTCTAGCCAAATCAACAGGCACATCTAATCCCCATAATTTAATCAAAGCAACATTTCAGGCATTGGAATCTATCCGCTCTCCTGAGTATATAGCGGCGAAACGTGGAAAAGAGGCCAAGTGAGACGATTATGGCAAAAACAATTCAAGTAAAGCAGGTTCGCTCTACAATTGGTAGACCAGAAAAACAGAGAAAGATCATGCACTCTTTGGGACTTCGTGGTATAGGTCAGCAAAATAAACTGCCTGACAATCAAGCTGTAAGAGGGATGGTAACAAAAGTAAAACATTTGATTGAGGTTTCAGAGTAGATTTACTTGCTCAACAGCTACTTATCAAGTGATATTAAAGGTGTAGTTAAGATGAAATTGAATGAATTACCATCAAGCCCACTAAATAGAAAAGATCCAAAAAGAGTTGGTCGTGGCATGGCTTCTGGAACTGGCAAAACTGCTGGCAGGGGGCAAAAAGGACAAAAATCAAGATCTGGTGGTTTTCATAAAGTTGGCTTTGAAGGCGGTCAGATGCCTTTACAAAGACGGCTGCCTAAACGTGGATTTAACAATATATTCCGCAAAGTTTATGCATTGGTCAATGTTGAAGATCTTGAAGTGTTTGATGCTGGATCTGAAGTCAACCTAGAACTATTACAGTCACGTGGTATGGTTAGAAAAGATGTAAGTTCTGGTATAAAGTTGCTGGGTAACGGCAATTTAACCAAAAAACTGAATATCAGTGTTGATAAAGTCTCTAAATCAGCAAAAGAGAAAGTCGAAAATGCTGGTGGAACTGTAACATTGAGTGCTTAGGACCCATAAATAAATGGCCGCAACAGAAGAATCATCACCATTTGCAGGGCTATCTAATTTAGGGAAAATACCTGAGTTACGTAAGCGTTTGTTGTTTACCCTGGGCATGCTGATTGTTTATCGTATCGGTGCTCATGTACCAACGCCTGGAATTGACCCTAATGCCTTGGCAGCTTTTTTTGCTCAACAACAGGGTACGTTGTTGGGTATGTTCAACATGTTTTCAGGTGGAGCATTGTCACGTTTGACAGTGTTTGCCTTGGGCATAATGCCCTATATTTCAGCATCTATTATTTTCCAATTAATGACGGCCGTTTTTCCTAAATTGGAGGCCATCAAGAAAGAGGGGCAATCAGGGCAGCAAAAAATTACCCAGTATACTCGTTATGCCACTGTAGTTTTGGCAGTATTCCAAGGATTTGGTATGTCTTATGGTTTGGAGAGTATGCAGGCTGGCGGAATGAATGTTGTAGTTGATCCAGGATGGTCATTTAGATTGATGACTGTCTTGACTCTGACAGCAGGAACCGCATTTATTATGTGGGTTGGTGAGCAAATTACAGCTCGTGGTATCGGTAACGGAATATCTTTGATTATCTATTCCGGTATTGTGGCAAATCTACCTATCGCTTTGGCTAATACATTACAACTTGCCAGAACTGGTGACTTGCAACCTCTGTTTGTTCTTTTATTGATGGTTATGGTAATCGGTGTTACTGCTTTTATCATCTTTATGGAACGAGCCCAGCGACGAATTACCATACAGTATGCCAGAAGACAGGTTAGTGGAAGAAGAATGGTCGGTGGAGAGAATTCTCACCTACCATTGAAAGTTAACACAGCAGGTGTTATACCACCAATCTTTGCCAGTTCTATCATTTTGTTTCCGGTGACTATTGCCAACTTTGCTCCATGGGAAAGCGTTAAGACCTTTGCGTCTTATCTATCACCAGGGCAAATACCGTATATGGTCGTATACGCATTAGCCATTGTTTTTTTCTGCTTTTTTTATACTGCTATTGTATTTAATCCAGAAGAGACTGCAGATAATTTGCGTAAATATGGTGGGTTTGTTCCTGGCATTAGACCAGGAAGGCGTACTTCAGAATTTTTAGATGGAATTTTAACAAGATTAACACTAGTTGGTGCTATCTACGTTGCAGCAGTTTGTCTATTACCGGAAATTTTGATAGCCAACTATAATGTTCCATTTTATTTTGGTGGCACATCTATGTTGATTGTTGTTAGTGTTACAATGGATACAGCATCGCAGATTCAATCTTTCCTCATTAGCCGTCAGTATGAGGGGTTAATGAAAAAAGCCAAGATTCGTAGTCGGCGCAGATGATATAGGTAGAAAGGATTACAGAGATTATGAAAGTTCGTGCATCAGTAAAAGCAATTTGTAAAAATTGCAAACTTGTAAAACGTAAAGGTGTTATCAGAGTAATTTGTGATAAACATCCAAAACATAAACAGAGACAAGGCTAGT
>JADFYX010000306.1 GCA_015232795.1 Magnetococcales bacterium | reverse complement strand
CAATAGCTGCAAAGCAACGCCATCACCATCTATTCTCACTACCCGGCAAGGAAAACGATATTCACTATCAGACCCACCATCATTGGGAGTCGCCAAGCCCATATCCCCCTCTTCTCCTACATTTAAACCAAATGGCCGTTCAGCAGTTACTAAAAACATCCCCCCCGTACCCATATTTTTAAGTCGGCCCAATACCACCGCACCATTTTCCAACACCAGAGTAACTACTGCGCGGGCTGGAAAACGGTTGACCTTGCGGGAGTAATCTTCCCTTATATCTGTCTTTCTTCCCCAAGGTATAAAATCGCTAAACTTCACTTTCTACCCCAAAACCTCTTGCATACAATCCCGTACTGCTTCAAAAGAGGCAGATAGAATCAAACATCTGGTTGGACGCTCCATAACCCCTTGTAAAACTTTTGGAACATCTGGAGTGCGACCTGTGGCATCTTCAACAGCTTGACCAAATTTAGCTGGATGGGCCGTTGCCAGGCAGATAACTTCACTGCGACCAGTCGCTGCACAAACACCCACCGCCGTGTGTGGGTCCAGTATATAATTATCATCCTTATAAACTGCTTTTATTGTTGCCGAAGTCTCTTCCTCGCTAACTGCTCGTGCCCAAAATAGAGGTTTTGTCTTTGCCATAATTTTGTCTGCAACCGAAAAACCACCATCACTATCTAGCTGCGCCATTAACGATTTCAGTTTATCGCTATCTTCATCTAGCAAATAATAGAGATAACGCTCAAAGTTTGATGATATCTGAATATCCATAGATGGACTGATGGTAGGAGCAACCGTGCCAGCACGATAGGTTCCAGTATTAAAAAAGCGAGAGAGGATATCGTTGCGGTTGGTAGCTAAAATTAACTTCTCAACGGGCAACCCCATACGCTGGGCCATGTATCCAGCAAAAATATCTCCAAAATTTCCCGTTGGTACACTAAAGGTTACAGATTGGTTTGCCCCCTTGTTTACCTGACCCCAAGCATAAAAGTAGTAGACAATCTGTGCTAAAATTCGCGCCCAGTTAATAGAGTTTACTGCACCAAGCTGATATTTTTTCTTAAAATCCAAATCGTTAAACAACTGTTTAACAATGGCTTGCCCATCATCAAATGTGCCTTTTATGGCTATATTATGAACATTATCATCCAGAACGGTAGTCAT
Organism: Magnetococcales bacterium; assembly: GCA_015232795.1. GTDB lineage: Bacteria > Pseudomonadota > Magnetococcia > Magnetococcales > JADFYX01. Next base: position 2,250 of record JADFYX010000306.1, on the reverse strand, counting down.
CTGCCGTTCTTGAATTGGCGACACCCTGCCCTTGGGATGCAGAATAAAAATTTGTATACCCTTACGGCCTCGTACACCATAAATAGCAGCAGAACCCGTATCACCCGAAGTGGCACCAACTATATTTAACTGCCCACCTTGTTGAGCCAAGATATGTTCAAAAAGATTGCCTAAAAATTGTAAGGCTACATCTTTAAAAGCCAATGTCGGGCCGTGAAACAGCTCTAAAATATAGCGGTCCCCCACTTTTACTACAGGGGTAACGTCAGGATGGTCGAAAGTAGCAAATGAGTTCTCTATTAAACGGTCTAAGTCAGCTTTTGGAATATCACTCTGTTCTACAAAAAGCCCTATAACCTCTTTGGCTAGATCAGCAAAAGATAGCTTTGACCACTCAATAAGGGTAGCCGTATTAACAGATGGAATTTTTTCTGGCAATAAAAGACCACCATCAGTGGCTAAACCCATCATCACTGCTTGAGAAAATGTGACTGGGGCAACACCGCCCCTTGTGCTGATATAACGCAAAAACCTTCTCCTAATTACATAAAATAGACATTTTACTGTTGAGGCAAAGCCCCATTAAATTTAAATAGTTAATACAAAGACAAACCCAGTGAAAACTTGGAATGCTCCGCTAATTTCAACTCATACTGTGTTGCAACCTTATGGGCGAATAACTTCATAACATCCAGAGAGCCAGAGATTTTTTCAATCTCTATTTCACCGATTCCTGCCTCTCGTCCATTAGCCCGAACAACTCCCCAATCAAGAGCTATTTCCACCCTTGTACCACCTTCCAAATCTAGCTGGCAGACCTCTCTTTTTATATCACTTTCCAACAGGGGTAAAAAACTAAAATCGATAGGTAACTCTTTATTATCAAACAGCCCATCAAGCCTATCTTTTACCAAACCGGAAATAATATCAGAATAATGTAAGCCAGAATAGAAGTTATTAGGGGGGTTGGTCAAGCGTTGTTCCCACTCCAAACGTTTAGCCACACCGCATTGAGTGCTACCAAAGCCTTTTAAGCCCAGTAGATAAGAGTTGGAGTCACCATTTCTAAGGCGAAGTGCTAACCTTTGTTTAAGTAGGTATCTATCGGAAGTATCGTAATAAATTGTTAATTCATGACGCTTGCGCCACGGAACAATAATTTTTTTTATTGTTTGTGGGTCATCTTTGATTTGCTTGAAAATTTTTTTTGAAAAAACTGCGAGTTTTATCTCTTCTTCAACAACTCCATCTACAACCGGAACAGATGAAGGGGGTGGTTTTTCCATTTATGGTACTCACTTATGAACCGGGTATCCCTGTCTCTCCCAATGAATCATACCTCCAGATACATTGTAGACATTTTCAATACCGGCCCGTTTCAACACCACAGTTCCACTTAAAGAGCGGTTGCCACTTCGACAGACAACAGCTACCGAACCATCAGGACACATCCTTTTGACCTCTTCGATTCGCCCTTTCAGCTCGTTAAGAGGAATTAATCTTGCCCCCTTGGCGTGGCCGGCATCAAATTCATTTTTTGTGCGAACGTCAACAAGAACTATGGGAGGATTAGACCCTAGCTTTGCCATTAGTTCATGAACAGTTAATTGCTTCACCCCCAATAATCGGGAGAGCACCTGTGCCCGCAAAATAAAGCCCAAAAACATTAATACGACAATCCATTGCAGGCTATCTTCGTTCAATTCTGACATGTAAATATTTTCTTTTGTTTGGTTTTTAAATCAATTTTAATTATAAATCCAGATCTTTTGGAGAAGTACAGAAAATAGATTTGGTTAAAGTAACCAGATCCAACACCTTACAATCACCTACACGGTAAAATACCTGATTGGCCTCTCGCCTTGAGTCAAGAATATTTTTATCTCGCATTATGGTTAAATGTTGAGAAACGTTTGATTGTGTTGTGCCAACTGCTTCAACTAACTCTTGTACACTCAACTCTTTCTCTTTTAAGGCTACAATTACCTTAAGGCGTAAAGGATGAGCCAGAGCTTTCATACAACGTGCTACTTTTTCAATATTGTTCTCATTAAAATCTTCCGCCACGGTTGCGTCCCTTTCCATTATGGGAGATGTCACGGTATACTGCCTGGATAGTCAGTTGTGCGCTTTGCACCCAATATTAGTTTCTACTAATAATAGACCAAGCTTTTATATGCGTCAACGTAATTGATATATTAATATTATTTATTTCGGATTAAAATAGACTGTAATCAACCTACTACAAGC
>JADFYX010000305.1 GCA_015232795.1 Magnetococcales bacterium | reverse complement strand
AAACGACCATCAGAAACCCACAAAATCATAGACATACTGAAACGTGATCACATCTTGATTAAAAAAAAGATGAAGGCACTGATCGATTCCAACTTTATGACCATGTCATGGAATCACATATATTCTGATTTTAAAAAATTACTTGTTGTTCATTTAGATAAGGAAGATAGGCATCTCTACCCATTCCTTAAGATTAAAGCGACTAAAAACAGAGAACTAGCAAATGTTCTGAACAAATTCGATTCAGAAATCAGTACTATTTCACAACTAGTGCGGAACCTAGATGAAAAGATAAACAATGGTAATCACTACGTTGCAGAGGATTTTGAACATTTATATGCCCTTTTAACGTTTAGGATGACCCTAGAGGAAGAGACAATTTTTAAAGATTTTGGCAATGTTATCAAAACAATTGAAAATTTTGAAGTATTTAAAAGTACATCCATAACTAAGTTGCGAACATTTCACTCTTGCAGATCATCTTATTTACAAGAACAGCGTTTTATTTATGGTTGTTAAAATCCAAGTTTACACAGAAAATTATAAGTAACAAACGTTAGATGGATAAATGGATAATAAAATATGTTGTTGTGCGAAAGATGTATGATCGGTATACTTACGGCTCAATTTACATAAGAGTTAACTAACACACAAAGTGTTTATTTAAATACATTTAGATGCCTCTTTTGAGTATTCAACATGACGATCAAACCAGTTGATGGTTCTATTGTCACTCATTCTGGCGTGTACTGTCTGCGCAGCAATGAAACTGGCTGGGATGAGGAGCAATTATGGCGCACATACATAATGCTCACCGATCTGGAATCAGTGTTCCGCTCACTAAAATCAGAATTGGGAATGCGACCAGTTTTCCACCAAAAAGAAGAGCATCGCGATGGCCACTTGTTTATCACCGTGTATTAGCTGGCAAAATAGATTTGGGGAAGAGTTGTTACGGGCAAAAACTACTAATGTCCACCTTTGGCTCCCGGCCCAACATCAGGTCACATATCACCTCTGCCGTTATTGGGGTTAGCAAAATTCCGTTTCTGTAGTGCCCTGTGGCGAAGAATAAGTTTTTCAGCTCTTTTGCTGCACCTAGAAGAAGTTTGCCGTCTTCTGGGGCGGGGCGTAGGCCGGACCATGTTTTGCTTAGACGGGCTTGGGCTAGGTTGGGGATCATTTCTGTTGCCATGCTGGTTATACGGTTTATTCCGGCGAGGGTTACTGCTTTGTCGTAACCTCGGTCTTCTAAGGTGGAACCCATTAATACCCTGCCGTCTGCTCTGGGTACTATGTAGCCTTTAAAGCCGTATACAACATGTCTAAATAGTGGTGGACGGGTTTCTGCTTCTATGATTTGACCTGCCATGGGTTTTATTTTTGTGCGAACTGCTTTTAACCCTGTTAGATTGCTGCTCCAGGCTCCTCCTGCTATTACAACCCTGTCGCAGGGCATAATGCCATAGTCTGTCTCTACACCTACTACAGTACCATTTTCTACTGCTAAACCACTTACCACAACACCACTTTTGAAAATACCCCCAAGTTTTGCCACACCTGCTGCTAAGGCGCTTGCTAAACGTATTGGGTCTATTTGGTGATCATCGGGATAATAGTTGGCTCCTACCATATAGTCTGTAAGGGCTGGCTCAATTTTTTTTGCCTGTTCCCGATCCATGACATCCACACGCAACCCCCTATCCAGCATCCACTCTGCTCTGGCAATTGCCAACCTGCCTTCGGCTGGATCTAGGGCTACCTCTAGAACTCCTGAGTCTTCATAATCTATTGATATGCCACTTAGTGTTTCCAACTCTTTGGCATATTCCCGAAACCGTTCTCGTGAGGCAAGGCACAGCTCAAAAAACGGTCCGGTTTCTGATACTTCTGATTGCGCACCTAAAATTCCCGCTGCTGCTGCGGATGACTCGGCACCGGGGATGGATTTTTCCAGGAGAGTTACCTTAAAGCCAGCCTCTAAAAGTCTATGGGCTGATGAGCAACCCATAACCCCTGCACCTACTATTATAACATGTTCCACTTGGTTTATTACTCCACATCCAGTCGCAAACAGACCAGTTTTTGTCTGCGTTGTTCGTTATAACTATCCCATTTTACTTGGGGAATTTGGCTTTGCTCTACTTTACTAAAACCGTTTCGTTCAAAAAAGCTGACCACTCGGCCTCTTGTGGTACAAGAAAAAATGGTTTTTATACCCATCTCACGGGCTTCTTGGACTATATGCCTTATTAACTGCACTCCTATACCCTCTCCATGAAAGCGGGTTAGGGCATAGAGGGTGACTATCTCCCCGGCACACTCATCTTTATAACTTTCGTTAACTAAACAGCAGACACCGGCAACATGGTTGTCGGCAATAAAAGCCCCATAGCCAGATAATAAAATTTCTGATAGCTCCTTATCCGAACGGGGCAGCAGATATCCTTCTGCTTCACCTTGGCGAATGAGAGCTGCAACTTGGGGAAAATCGTCTATTTCCAAGGCTCGTACACGACAATAGTGCTCTTTGGAAAAGAATGTACCGCACCCTTCATAGGTAAAAAGCTCTTGGGTGACATCCTGCAAACGACAGAGGCTAACCCCCCCTACCCCATTGTTCAGTAGATATTGAACCTTGTTTAAAATAACCGTTTGTTCTGAGGGCAACTCCAGCACAAACTGTTTTAGTTTGTTGCTATTAACGTAAGTTACAAGATAGCCATCCAGTAGAGTTATCCCTTTCTGCATTTGGGTTAAAACCAACCGTTTTATACGCCATGAGACGACCAACCGGACCACTTCATCTAAAAAAATTTCTTCATCATCTGTTGTTATTTCAATGGGAACAACTGCTGAACCCCTCCTGCCAGAGGGGTTGGGGTAGAAGTTTTCTTTCACCCTTCTTATGAAAATTAACTGGTACAAAGTTTTGTTTGTCAAAGAGAGATGCGACAACATGCCAGGAGCTTGAGGTAGAGTCACATTTTTGCCAAAAGAGCACAACCCTACAGCCATGGCTGCTTAATTCGGCAATAGAACTAGTAAAATTGGCAACTGCTTGGGGGTTTAAATCACAGCTCTTAGCAACGCTTATTGCCAGCGTTGTACCGTGGAAAGCTTTTAAATAAAACGATTTTTCGTAATGGTTAAAACTCATGAAGGTAGCATTAGTAGATTTTAATATTAAAAAATATCTACCCCCAAAAACTGTAACTATTAAAGAGTAAATCTAGCCCAATCATTATCGGTCTCTTTATCTAAACTGCTGTTACTACTAACCACAGCGATACTGGCATTTTGTTGAGCTAAATATTTTTTTGCCACCCTCTGTAAATCAGCTATAGTTACAGACAAAACAGCTTTGCGGTATTTACGCCGTAGCTCAGGTGTACGATCATTCAGACTATCATGAAACGCACCACGAGCTTCACC
>JADFYX010000304.1 GCA_015232795.1 Magnetococcales bacterium | reverse complement strand
ACGGTATAGTTCCTTGAAAAGTTGGACCTAACTCACCTTCAACCATGACAAAACGGGGTTTACCAGTAGTTAAAACCTCCTTTTCAATACTATTGGCTACCTGCTCATTTTCCAGCCCCTCGCCAAACTGAGAGACTACATAAGGACCACGAATAACCCTAGCAACCAGAAGTCCATCAACTTCACTCAACCGCTCTAAAAATTGCAACCGCTGTTTAATCACACCATTGATCATGGCTTCGGTAAGACTAACCCGGACAATTTCAGCAGCCGAGCGAACATGATCTTTAGCTGTTGAAATAGAAAAATAGCGAAAAGATACAAGACTTACTGTAATAAGAAGGATGATCATTGCACCAGAAAGGGAGACGGTTAAAAGTGTCGTCTTCGCCTGTAACTTCATAAACTCTTCCCCGCAACTTTCATTATCTATCCAATGGTAACTGCAACATAAATTAACCAGCTACCTAATACAGGTTAAATAGCAATATAAGTCCCCTCTTATTATCCACCGATCATTTAAACACAAAATAGAATGTGCATCCAGAATTTATGTCTTACCATAAAACTATAAATCGGTTATTTCCATCATTTCATTAACGCTTTTTAAGGTTTCTAGCGCTCTACGAGCATGAAGCCTCTCCACCAGCACCCCATCAACAAGACAAATTTCCTCACCTTGGCTATGGGCTTGTTGCCATGATGCCAAGACTTTTCTGGCATGCTCAACTTCAAAATTTGTTGGTAAAAACAGTTGATTAGCTGGTAAAACCTGACTGGGATGAATAACGGTTTTGCCGTTAAAACCCAACCCTGCTCCCTCTCGGCATTGACGAGCAAAACCTTGCGGATTTTTTAAATCGACAAACACTCCATCAATTACCCCCACTCCCGCTGCTTTAGCTGCCAACACTGTCTGCTGCAAGGCAACCGACATACTTCCTCTCTCAACTCCAGGGGCAACCCCAAGTGCAGCACCTAGATCGGAGGTTCCCATAACCAAACAGCTTACCGCAGGATGATTGGCAATGGTATAAGCGTTGATAACCCCAAGGGGAGATTCAATCATAGCCCAAACCGGGCAGATAAACTTCCCAGAATGGTCAGCTTCAAGTTTTGCTAGAAGATCAAACAGTTTTTGTAACGAAACGACCGAGTCAACTTTTGGCACCACCAGTGCATCAGGGAGACCAGAAAATACGGCCTCTACATCATCCATCCAAAGATCTGTACTCAGACTATTAATTCGTACTGTGCGTAAAATATCTTTTGAGTTAACTTCTAGAAGGGTTTGTCTAGCTAAAGCTCTGGCATCAGCCTTTTGCTGGCTGGGGACGGAATCTTCAAGATCAAGAATCAAACCATCGGCACCAAGGTGGGGAGCTTTTTTGAGCACTTTTTGTTTGGAGGCTGGAACATATAACAACGATCGTAGCAATCGAGATAAAGAATTTTGCATATTTAACTTGTGCCTCAACTAAACAAACAAATAGAATCAACAATCAACTTAAGCCACTCTATCATATATGCCCATTTAGGACACAACTATTTATGCCAAGGAAAAAAACCGCCAGAACCATAAACCATCGCCAAAAAGAGCGCATAAATGCCATAAGACAACGCCGTTCTGACCGAATTGTTGCCCGTCAAGAAGAGGAGTGGGACATTTTAGACAGAGCCACTCTTGGCAAACCTGAAGAGGGTCTGGTTATTGCCCATTTTGGATTAAATGTTGAAGTAGAAAATAGTAATGGAAATACCTGCCGTTGTGCCGTCAGAGAGACAGCGGGCATAGAACCAGTATGTGGTGACCGGGTTATCTGGCAGAAGGCGAACTCTGAACAGGGGGTTATTACCGCGGTTATAGATAGACACTCAATACTACAACGCCCTGGACCCTATCGACGACTTAAAACTATCGCTGCCAATATCGATCAAATTTTTATAATAACAACCAGTGGTCATCTAAATACCGGCCTTATGGACCGCTATTTAGTTGCAGCAGAAGCAGCCAAAATTCAACCTATCCTCTTGATAAATAAAATGGATCTGACCCAAGACCCAGAAGAGCTAATGGAACAGATGACCCCCTATCAAGAGATGGGATATCCAATTCTACCTATATCGGCAACTACTGGCATAGGTATTACCGAGTTGGGAAATATGCTAACAGGAAAAATCTCAATTTTTGTCGGTCAGTCTGGTGTAGGAAAATCATCTTTGGTTCGCAAATGGGTCTCCCTTGAGGACGCACCAGCAATTGGTGATGTGAAAGAGAATTCCAACATGGGCCGTCACACAACCACCGTAGCTCGGCTTTATCATCTGCAAAATGGTGGCAGTTTGATCGACTCACCGGGAATTCGGGAATTTGGTCTCTACAATATATCCCGTGAAAATGTTGCAACTTTTTTCCGTGATATAGCACCATATCTAGAAGGGTGCAGGTTTTCCAACTGTAGCCACAGCCACGAACCGGGCTGCATGGTTCTTTCTGCAATTGAGGGAGGAAAAGTCCACATAAGCCGCCTAAAAAGCCTCCATCGCATACAAGAGTCTATGCCCAAAAATGACCGTTAATAGAAAAGCAGTTCAGTAGAATGAATATTAAGGTTAGCTACTATTATGGCTGATAAAGATCTCTACGACGACCTATACCGAGGTGGCTATCGCAGCACCATGAGTGGCATTGAGTTGGCTCGCGCTAAAGGTATCGACCATTTTGCCAAGCATGTTATGCAATCTGGACCTGTAAAAATGATGCTTGACTATGGGTCTGGGGCTGGAATGCATATACCTATTTGGCAGAGCCTGTTTCCCCAAAGCCAATTTTTTTTCGCCGATTTAAGCTCCATAGCCCTTGAACGATTGGCTGAAAAACATCCACAGTATAAAAATAACCTGTATATAATAAAAGACCATAACTGTGCCGACAAAGGAGAACAGTTTGATATAATAACCAGCGTAGAAGTGATGGAACACGTAGAAGATGTAGATGCCTGTTCAGATCCTTGTCCATCTGTTCAATGGACATAATGGGCAGCCCCTGTTCCCCCACGAACTTTTCAATATTTTTCACTTTTTTGGCGGTATCGATGGTGTTGGAGGGGACGTAGTGGTCCAGGATGATTACGATATTCTCTTTTGACCAGACCTTGGCGTCCTGGCCGCATAATTCATGAAATTTGGCTATGGTGTGAGCGCCCAAAGCGTCGTGGGTCATGGACACATCCACCTTCACCGTGACGATTTCGTCCGGTACGACCTTATCCCGTCCCGCATTTTTCGCCAGAATCTTTTCAACAATAGTCATTCCCATGTGATAAAATCTCCCGAATTTTTCAGTTTATTTATAAATAGCGCGAACTTGAAATATTAGCCTTCCAGGGAAGTTTTTGTCAAGGTTGATAAAAATAATTCATCCCAAAACTATATTAGGAAAAAAAATCAAAAAAATAC
>JADFYX010000303.1 GCA_015232795.1 Magnetococcales bacterium | reverse complement strand
TATTCCAACCGGGCTATTGCAGCTATTCTTGCCCAAGGTTTAAAGGATGGGGGGCTGCCTGAGGCAGCGGTACAGTTTATTGATACTACAGATAGGGCAGCGGTTGGTGCACTACTTAAGTGCAACGAATATGTAGATGTAATTATTCCTCGTGGTGGAAAGGGGTTGATTAAACGGATAATGGAGGATTCTACCATTCCGGTAATTAAACATCTGGATGGTATTTGCCACACCTATATTGACCGCTATGCGGATTTGCAAATGGCACAAGATATAGCTTTTAACGGTAAAATGCACCGTACTGGTGTGTGTAACGCAACCGAGACCTTATTGGTACATAGTGCCGTAGCAAAAGAGTTTCTCCCCCGTATTACACATCTTTTAGCGGATGCTGGTTGTGAAATAAGAGGGTGCGAGCAGACCAAGAATCTATCGGGCACATCAGTACCTATAGTTTTGGCTACTGATGAAGATTGGGACACTGAATATTTAGATGCTATTTTATCCATAAAAGTGGTAGCTAGCCTTGACGATGCCATGAACCACATAGAAAAACATTCGTCACGTCACACAGAGGTCATAGTTACCGAAAACCATGGACGGGCCATGCGTTTTTTACGGGAGGTGGACTCTTCCTCGGTTATGATTAATGCTTCAAGCCGATTTAGTGATGGGTTTGAGTACGGTTTGGGGGCTGAGATGGGTATTTCCACAGATAAGCTCCACGTCAGGGGACCAGTAGGGTTGGAAGGTCTGACTTCTCTAAAATATATAGTAATGGGAGAGGGGCAGTTAAGGGGCTGATGCTATGTTAAAAAAATTTAATGGGATGGGTCTGGAAAGGGGCCATGCCCCAAGATTTTTTTAGATAGTGAAAAATCCCAAAAAGAGAAAAACAGGAATTTTAGGTGGAGCATTTAATCCCCCCCATTTTGGTCATCTAAGACCAGCCTATGAGGTGCTAGAAGAGTTGGGTTTGCAGCAGGTGTTGTTTCTACCATCAGGAGAGCACCCCTTAAAAAAAAGTAGTATTGTTGCTGCTGACCATCGATTGGCTATGACAAAAGCGGCTATAGCCTCAACACCGCAATTTGCGATATGCGATTTGGATGTAAAACGTTCTGGTCTCTCCTACACAGTAGATACTTTGGCGCAGTTGGCCCGTATTTATTCGGACCAAGAGTTGGTCTTTATGGTAGGCAGCGATATTTTAAGGGAGCTTCATCTCTGGAAAGATTGGCAAAAAATATTAGATCATGCCCACCTATTGATGATGGTTAGACCAGGAGTTGAGGTTGATTTGACCTCTGATAGTATAGATAAAAAAGTAATTGAATTTTTAGCAAAAAACCGTGTGGAGCATCCTGAACAACTAGATGCTGCAAATGGTGGTTGTTATAAATTTATCCAGATGCCAGTTACCCCGGTAGATATTTCTGCAACCCAGATACGGGCAATGGTGGAAAATGGGATAAGTTGCGACAAATATACCCCTGATGGGGTGGTGAAATATATAATAGAGCATGGACTTTATTTAACCTGAGTAAAAGTGAGTAATATGATGGAAAGTGAACAGCTAGCAAAACAGCTCCAAGAAGTTCTAGAAGATAAAAAAGGGGTTGATATTGAGCTGATGGATCTCCGTGGACGCACTACCTTCACCGATTTTTTCCTGGTTGTTACCGGAACTTCCTCCACCCACGTTGCGGCCTTGGCAGATGAGGTAGACCGTTTCGCCTCGCAAAATAAGGTGCAGATTTTAAGCCACGAAGGTAACCGTGAATCAAAGTGGGTGTTGGTAGATCTGGGTGATGTAATTGTCCATGTATTTTTAGCCGAAGCCCGTGAGCTTTATAGCCTGGATAAACTATGGAGTCAGGATACCTTGCTGCTAAATAAACGCCGTGATGAGGAGGCGTTAGACAATGAGATGAGTAGATTAGAGGCTATTGAAGACGAGGCCGATGAAGACGAGATAAAAAAGGATGAGGATAACTAACTCTTGAAGTTTTGTATTATAGCAGTAGGCAGAGGCGCGCCTAAACCCATAAAAGCCATGGTCGATGACTATATAAAACGTCTACAACGTATGGCTCCTACTACACTGATAGAGATAGCCGAAGAGCGACGCACCACAGCAAGTAGTAGCAATACAGAGCAGCTTTTAAAAAAAGAGGCGTATCGCATAAGTGATAAAATCCCTCCAGGAGCAATGTTGGTTCCCCTGGAGATAACCGCTCCAGTAGTCTCATCTCCTGATCTTGCTAAAAAAATAAGCCGTCATGCAGATAGTGGAACAGGAGAGATCTGCTTTTTAATAGGTGGTCCTGATGGCCTTGATCCAAGCCTCTTAAACAACCCCTGGAAACTATCCTTCGGCCCCATGACCTTTCCCCATATGTTGGTAAGGGTCATGCTGCTAGAGCAACTCTACCGCGCTATGACAATCTTGGGGCGGGTTCCTTATCATAGATAATTTTTTAAATATTACAACAGTATGCAGGCTTTTTTTGTGCTCTCTATCTTTTTAAGTGTTTCAGCTTTTTCTTTAATTTTTTTCTTATTTTTAGCTCTAAATTAAGCATACTTACAACCCCTCTGTGCATATCCTCGCTTATCTCATTGTTGCTTTTGTCTCTGTAATATTTGTTAATGATCAACATTTGCTCAATTTCTTTAAGGCTCAATATGGCATCGTAAAGATTTTTTGCCATCTCTTTTTGCTGGTAAATGTCTTCTGGGGTAGGGGCTTTGCTAGGGAGTAAATCCCCTAATTCGTTATTATCTTCTGGTAAAATGTTGTGTTTTGAAGAGGATATATTTGTGTTCAGAGAGATGTCTGTGGTCAAAGTTGCCATGATCATCTCCTTAATTATCTCTTTTGAGGCATCACTATTTTTTTGGATAATGTTAATGAGATCTGAATAATTTTCTATATTGTTGTGCTTAAGAATCTGGATAAAAATTTTCTCTCGTTGTAGGGTGTTCGGTACATAAGCTATACGTAAATTGCTTCTTACTAAAATCTGAATTTCACGTTTTATCCAATATTTGGCATAGTGGGCAAATCTGACTCCACGTGTTGGATCAAATTTGTTTGTAGCGTGTAATAATCCAACAAAACCTGCTTGCAGTAAATCTTGGAGATCATTTTTTTTATGAGTCTTATAAAATTTTCTGGCTATTGCATTGACTAAACTTCCTTGACTTTTAACGATTTTTTTACGGGCAGCTAAATCATCAGCTTTCTGATATTTAAAAAACAGCTCTCTCTCTTCATCAGCACAAAGTTTGTATGATTTATTTAGATTGTTCTTGGTAAGCTTCTGAATAGTCATGACATTTTACACAAATAGCAGCATTCAATTAAATAACATAAAGTATAGTGTTGTATACTGTTAAGGCAATATATTTTATTTAATGTACAATATATAAATAAACGTTAACCATGTAAAGAGCGT
>JADFYX010000302.1 GCA_015232795.1 Magnetococcales bacterium | reverse complement strand
TGGCGTTTTCAAATAGAAATTGACGGCCTATCTTTAGAGTTTTTGTTGCGTTACGGTTTTTTGACCATCGAGTAACCATACCTGCCATTGCAGAGAGCTAAAAAAATTAATTTAAATGGGTTATTTTATTAATTTTAGAGATAACCACATAACGATTTGATTAGAAAAAGGAACTTTACCAATTGGAGCTATATTGCTTGCTTGCACCCATGATTAAAAATTTCGTTATGGATCAGTGGTTAAGTAACAAATTCTTGATTTTATAAATGATCAGGGTAGATGTGGTTGGTTAAAAATAAATTAATGAAACTAAAAAAATGGCACATCTCTTGAACCTGTTAACTCCAATCTGTTCAATCATCTATTTGGAGTAAACCATGCGAGAGTCTATAATCTATCAGTCAACTGTTCCTAGTCAAGATATCCCTCTTCCACTAGCTTTAAATGGTATTCTAACGCCGGAAGAGTACAGCGAGCAGACAGAGTTTGGATTGTTGCGAGGTATCTTCCCAGAAATGCCAGTTTTATCTAATATTTCTTCTGATGAGGAAGAGCTGTACCATCCCTATTTTGTAAACTAAGAACTTTAGAAAAAATTAAATCCTACTGCGAACGCCTCAAAATGCGCCCAACTGCGTTGCTAATTGTAAAAAATCAACTTACATAGTTCACTATGCGCGTTAATTTTTTACATTTTGCGCCTTGCTGGACACATTTTGAGACGTTCTCGCTACGGATTATATTTTTTCACAAGCTCTGATTCAACCTTATGGGGGCCGAGGCTGGTATGGCAGGCCCCCACAGTTGGATAGTTGTAGAGCACTGCTCTATAAATCCAAAAAAAACTGTGTAAAATTTTTAAGCAGTTACCGGAATTTCCTTGGAAGATTTTCTCTTCTTTCCCGCAATAGCTTTTTTTGTAGTTATATGAAGTTGCTCTTTTTCTACCCGTAGTGAAACACTTCCGCCATTTGTTAAATTACCAAAAAGCAGCTCTTCGGAAAGAGGCTGGCGAATCTCTTTTTTAATTAACCTCTCCATGGGGCGTGCACCGTTGTTGCGGTCATAGCCGTGTTCTGCCAGCCAGTTTCTCGCGCTGGAATTTACAGTCAAGGTGACATTTTTTTGTTCAAGGTCGGCCTCTAAAACCAAGAGGAACTTATCCACAACCCTTACGATTGTTTCTGGCTCCAATGATTTAAAGGAGATGATGGTATCAAGACGGTTGCGAAACTCTGGGGTGAACAGTCTTTTAATCTCCTTCATCTCGTCGCCAATATGGTCCTGAGTGGTAAAACCAACTGAGGAGCGGTCTACCTCTTGTGCTCCAGCGTTTGTGGTCATAATCAGAATAATATTGCGAAAATCAGCTTGGCGACCGTTGTTGTCGGTTAGTTTGCCGTGGTCCATAACCTGCAATAAAATATTAAAAATATCTGGATGGGCTTTTTCAATTTCATCAAGAAGCAATATGGCATGGGGATCTTTGGTTACGGCTTCTGTTAAAAGTCCCGCTTGGTCAAACCCCACATAGCCGGGAGGTGCGCCAATTAAACGAGAAACTGTATGGCGTTCCATATATTCACTCATATCAAACCGTACCAACTCTACACCCAATTCAAATGCTAGTTGCCTTGCAAGTTCAGTTTTGCCGACTCCTGTAGGACCAGTCAGCAGAAAACAGCCCATGGGTTTTTCAGGATTGCCCAGGCCAGCACGGGCCAGCTTTATTGCAGTGCAAACTTGCATTAAAGCCGGGTCTTGACCAAACAATGAATGCTTTAGGTTGGACTCTAAATCCTTTAAAATCTCCCGGTCGTCATGGGAGACCGAACGGGCGGGAATTCTTGCCATTCTAGATACGATGATCTCGATATTCTCAACCCCAATCTCTTTTTGTCGCTCCTCTTCTGCCACCAACTGACAAGCTGCTCCTGCTTCATCCAACACATCAATGGCAGAGTCTGGATGTTTGCGGTCGTGAATATGACGACCGGATAGTTCTGCTGCTATCTGGATAGAGTCTGGGGAGTAGGTAATGCCGTGATGCTCCTCATATCGTCCTTTCAACCCTTTTAAAATTGCTATGGTCTCCTCAAGAGAAGGTTCTGGAACATCAATTTTTTGAAATCTACGGGCCAAACCTCTATCTTTCTCAAAAACGCTACGAAATTCCTCATAAGTAGTGGAGCCGATACAACGTAGCTGACCGTTGGCTAGGAGGGGTTTTAGTAGGTTGGAAGCGTCCATGGTGCTGCCACTGGTGGAACCTGCACCGATAATGGTATGGATTTCGTCAATAAATAGAATGGAATCAGGATGATCTTTTAGAGCTTTTAAAACCCCCTTAAGCCTCGCCTCAAAGTCACCTCTAAATTTTGTACCAGCTAATAGAGAACCTAAATCTAGAGAGAAAATCACACTATTCGCAAGAACATCTGGTACTTTACCTTCGACAATTTTAAGGGCAATACCTTCAGCAAGATGGGTTTTGCCGACTCCTGCCTCGCCAACAAAAAGGGGATTATTTTTTCTGCGCCGACAGAGAATTTGGAAGGTGCGAATAATCTCTTCCTCCCGACCGATTAGTGGATCAATGCGGCCATCCTTAACCTCTTGATTTAAATTAACTGTGTAGAGTTCTAGAGGATTCTGTTTGTTGTCTGGTTTGTGTTGAGTACCATTTGGAGATGCTGGCTCTTCGTTGGGAGAAACAGCATCAGAGTCTGCTCCTTCAGAATCGTGGGATATAGCGGATTGAATATCCAGTCGGCTGATATCTTGGTTTTCAAGAAAATGGACAGCATGGGACTCTTTTTCGCTAAACATGGCAACCAGCACATATGCTCCTGTTACCATGGTGCGTCCTGAAGACTGTACTTGAAAGACAGCCCGTTGAATAACTCTTTGAAAACCAACTGTTGGGGTTATCTCTTGTATAGGATCATCATCCATTGCTATGGGTACATGGGCAGTTAGATGTTTGTCTAGATCTGAGGATAACTTATTGAGATCACAGCCACAGGCAAGGAGAAGACCTGTAACCTCTGGGTTTTCGGTCAAAGCTAAAAGAAGATGCTCAACTGTGGCGTATTGTTGACCACGCAGTTGTGCGTTGCGTATGGCTTTGTTAAGGGTTATCTCAAGATGTTTACTAATCATGGCAGCTCTAGTTTCTCTCAATGCGACATTTTAATGGGTGACCATTATTACGGGCAAATTTGTTAACTTGGTTCATTTTTGTCTCTGCAATATCAAGGGTATATACTCCGCAAACCCCATATCCCTCATGATGAATGTTCAACATGATTTCCGTTGCTTCCTCTGTGGATTTGCTAAAAAATTTACAGATCAAATCGACGACAAATTCCATGGGAGTAAAGTCATCATTTAATAAAATAATCTTATATAAATCAGGCTCTTTAAGTTCTTTCCTGGTTTTGCTTGCTGTCAGTGTATCGTCACCAGAATTGTATTCGCT
>JADFYX010000301.1 GCA_015232795.1 Magnetococcales bacterium | reverse complement strand
GAAAAATTCTAGACGCTTTAATGAGTTATTAATTCGCTTTACCATGAAAAAAAGAGTTAAGAGAGGTTATATCCTGGGTTTCATAAACCATCAACCACAAATGATGGTGAATTACAATTTACCACAAAGATGACCTACTAGAACATAAATTAATCGTATTTGGGTTTTCGTACTTCTTGGTGAAAAAGAGGTGCTATCAATCATTTAAAATGGAGAACAAAATGATCAAAAGATTGGGATTTTTTATGCTGATATGCCTGTTCATATCACCAGTATCAATAGCTATTTCCAATGAAGGCGGTGAGCTGTTATCTGCTCGGCAGAGTTGCCAGAATTGGGCCGAAGAAGATGGGATTTCTCAAAAGGAAATGGAGGATTTTATAACAAGTTGTGTTGAAGAAATTCAAAAGATAGATGAAGAACAAAATGCCGAAGTTTCTGATGAATCTCAAAATAAAGAGTCGATGCAAGCTAATCCAGAATAGTTGGGGCAATGATGAAAAATATTATTTATTTAGTGTTCACAAGTTTGTTGTTTTCATCAACAGCAATAGCCTCCTCTCAAGAAATTGATGCTTTTGAGTTTGAACAAAGCTGTAAACGTTGGGCTAAAGAAGACGGTGTATCCAAAGAGAATCTTGCTGAGTTTTTAGATGATTGTATTGACATTATGAAAAAAGATGCAGTGAGTGACTTTGAGGAAAATAGTGTTGAAAAATATGATAAAGATCTCGAAGAAGATGTTACCCAATCTGCTGAAGAACTGTATGAAGAGTCTCAAGAGGGGTATTCCAGGCAAACGAACAATATGCAACCCAAAATGAGAGTTAAATAATCGATACATTAATTTTGTTGGCAATGTTGTAATTGGTGTTTTGCTGTTGAAGTTACGTTATGAGTAAATTTCAAATGGGATACATATCTCTGCAATTAGTAGGATATTTTGGCAATAATACAGAACGAAAAGTAACAGAAAAATGGCCAACATACTGATTATGAATCAAAGGGTAATTGAAAGTAAAACTTTGCGAGTTATTCTAGAAAAGTCTGGTCACCAAGTCACTGAAATAAATGATAGCACTAAAGGCATTGAGATCATTCAATCCAGAGTTTTCGATCTAATAATGTATGATATCACCATGCAAGGAACCGATGGCTTTAAATTTTTAGAAATAGTTCCGAAAGCTCTTAGAAAAAGAACTGTAATAGTATCTCCAGAAACTTCTATTGCTCCCTTAGGGATTATAGAGCAGTTGGCTCGGTGTAAAGGCGCAATGGGAGCCTTAAAACAACCAATAAACAGTACAGAACTATTGCAATTTGTGGAAAATATTTCTGTTTTATAATGTGAGCACGTATCAACCCAAATATGGGAAACCTACTATTTAGGAAGAGAAAAACTATGACTGAGCAAGAGATACAAAACAAACCAGAAAAGAAAATTGCAAAAGAGAAAAAAGAGAAAAAAGAGAAAAATGTTGAAAAGAAAGCTGCTTCGGAAGAGAAGGTAAAGGCCAAAAAAATTAAAAAGGCCGAAAAGAAAAAAGTAAAAAAAGAAAAGAAAAGTGTAGATGAAGCTATTGTGAAACCAGAACAAGAAGCATTGGAAAGTTAATTTTACATTGATTTAAGAGTACCGAATAAATATACAAATCATTATTTATAAAAATGATAAGTATATTTATTCGGTATAGCTTTTCCAAGACAAACAAACCGTCATTCTTACGGAGAAGATAAATGAAAGTTGTGGTATGCGACAATTGTAACGGTACTGGAGCGGAAGTTTGTGACTACTGTTCCGGGTCTGGTTATACAGGTAACGAAATATGTCCTGTTTGTGATGGAGAAAAGAGAGAGACCTGCACGAAATGTTGGGGTACTGGCGATGTGGAATTACCTCAAGGCAGTGAAGAGGAGATACATACCAGATCTTGGAAAGAAGATGAATGGGCATTTTAATATTGTCTACCAGTTTAAAATAAATTGATGCTGTAAGCTGATGATGCAGCAAAGTATCATTGAAAAATTGGATCAATGAAAACTGGTTCGTGTAAAATTACCTGGAGGTGGCCTCCTGCAAGATGATCGCACCTTGCTGTTTTTATGTATTGTCTGCATGTAGCATTCTGTCTCGCTCAGCAAACCAAATATCTGCATAATCACAGTTTTTATAACGCTCAAAGTAGGGGCCACCAATAGTGTAGTGAATATTGGAGATTTTTGTCTCAGCAATAGTTGGATCTACCCCTGCAAGATAATTCCAACGCTTATCAATAGTTCCTATGAGTTCATCATTATTGAGCCACTTGAATTGATGCAGTTGCAGACCACTTGCAGTATTTACATACTCTGGAGTAAGTGCTTTGCAACGCTCACAGTTTATGAGCATAACACTTGACCAGTTTTTTTTCTCGTAGGGTGTTTGGGGTTGGTTAAGAAACTTCAAACTCTCTTTAGGTTTTTGACTGTGTTTTACAACTTGTACGGCATATTTTTCATCCCGCAACTCCCAGAGTTTTACAATGTCGTCAACCAGCAACATGTCACAATCCATAAATATTGCCCACCCCTTAAAATTACACAGGTAAGGTACTAAGAATCTAGAAAAGGCAAAATCTGTTGATTGTAGGGGATGACGTTCCCTTGTTATTACACCCTTAAGCTGGGATAGCAGCAAAGGAGTAATGGAAACAGGTCTGGAAGCCAAACGTTGTACGCTATGGGATAAAACATTGAAGGCTACTGCCTCCCGTTGATCATAACCTATAAAAAGTTGAACCACTTTTGACTCCATTTATTTGTTGCAAGCTGCCATGTCCGTTGTTAACCAATATTTTTCAAAGTAGTTCACCATGAGACGATTCACCCATGTAGTTGCCTATAATACCACAATTGCCTTAGCCAGTAAAAAGATTGACCATCGTACCAAGTGGAGAAACCTCAATCTACACTCTTTTCAATATTAAGGGCATTGGTGGCACGTTGAAAAGAGAATTTGAGGGGGGCTATTGTGGGTTGCGGTGGCCCCGAGGTACAATCTCGACATACGCCGGGTACATAAGGGCGAACCATTTCACATACCAAGGCGTGATCTATAAGAATTCTTGCCAACTCCTGATATTCATGGACAAAGCTTTTTATTGGGATGTCACGAAATAGCTCTTGTTCCAACTCTCCAGCTACCCTTACGACTATGAGTGGGTCTTTTGCTACCTGAGCAACCGCTTCACTTACCAGTCGAATGGCATGTTCATCCTCCAGGGCGATTATCACCGCAGCGCAGTCAGTTACCAAGGCTTTTTCAAGTATAGTCTTCTGGGCAGCGTTACCAAAGATAACCGCATCCCCTCGGCGGATTCCTTCCTCTACGGTTTGCTGATGATACTCAATGGCAACACAGGGGTATCCCAAAATCCTTAACTCCTCCATGACACTGCGCCCTAAACGGCCATATCCGTGATCTCCTCCTTGGCGTGTTTTTCACCACCGTAGGGATGCAAATTCAGGCTAAGTTTTTAATAAACCATATA
>JADFYX010000300.1 GCA_015232795.1 Magnetococcales bacterium | reverse complement strand
AAACCAAATGGCACCAAGTTCCAGCAATCAGTATGGAACCACCTATTGCAAATTCCCCCCGGCAGCACCGAAACCTACGGTACGGTAGCAAAAAAACTAAAAAGTGGACCAAGAGCAATAGGCCAAGCAGTAGGAGCCAACCCAATCCCCATTATAATTCCCTGCCATCGAGTGGTAGCTGCCAATGGCTTAGGGGGATATAGCGGAGAAGGAGGTATTGAGTGCAAAAAAAAACTGCTTGCTTTGGAATCACTATTAATCCTAAAACCCGATCACATTCAATAAAACTGGCGAAGTAAACTGTTTTAGGGTTCGACACATTAGAGCAAAATGGATAAAATTATATAGAGGTAGTGTCTATTAAACCACTTAGAATAGGGAACAGTGGTTGACGTTGGACTTTACATTTATAAATGGCAAAGGCAAAACCTTGGGAGGCCTTGCAGGCCCCAAACCCCCACGCTTTTGAAAGCAAAGGCAAAACCTTGGGCTTTGCCCAAACCCAGCAGGGAAATAATTCCCCTGCACCCCTAATAGTAAAAGCTTTTTTTTTAATTTGTTCAGCTTATAACTGGAATCACTTTATGGAACAGATAAATAAAATTCATGTTTCTGGCAAAAAAGCACAAATAGATGAAAAATGGATTCTTTCCTCTCTTCTTCTGATATTTTCAGCCATGTTTTTTCTTCCCGCAGTATTTGATATTTTTGCCCCATCTGTTCCAGAGCAAGTTATGCAATCATTAGCTGCACCTGCGACATTGAAATGGCGAGAAAATTTTGCCACTTATTTTATTTCTATTACCTTGGAGGCTGCCCCGTTCATGATCATCGGGGCTTTTGTTGCCGCCCTAATTGAAGTTCTCGTTCCCAACGATACTTTACCGCGTCTTTTTGGAAAATTAGGATTTTTAGGAATTCCTGCTGTCATTCTTGTCTCACCAATTTTTCCGATTTGTGAGTGCGGGGTTATAATTATTGGGAGAAAATTACTGCAAAAAGGGATGCCACTTCCCCACGTGATCTCCTACCTGCTTGCTGCTCCAATCCTTAATCCTGTGGTGTTGGGAGGAACCTATATAGCCTTTTACCAAGATTATTTCTATCCCATGTTACGCGGACTTGGGGGAATTTCCGTCGCACTGCTGGCTGGCATGTTTTTTCTATTCATACGTCGTGATTGGGCCATTAAAAAGGGAGTCGACGACCCCTCCAACCAGAACGAACATACACATAATCATGAAGACGGATGTTGCGACATAGAATCACAACCAAACCAAAATGGTTTATTAAATAAAATAGAGCATTTGTTCGTCCATGTCCGAAAAGATTTTCTTGAAATGGGAATCTACTTTCTTTTTGGAGTTTTTTTGGCCAGCACCATGAAAACATTCGTCGGTAACGAGCAACTCTCCCTGCTAGGAGATGGCTCTTTTACAGGGCCAGCTACCATGATGATCATGGCGTTTGTCATGTCACTCTGTTCAGAGGCAGATGCTTTTCTTGCTGCAAGCTTTGTTGAGTTTGATATGTTTTCGCAAATGGGATTTTTAGTATTAGGGCCAATGCTGGACATAAAACTACTCGTGATGTACCGAAGTATATTCACAACACGATTTATTCTACTTCTTGCAGGGATTGTAATATTTCTGGTTGGTCTATATATAGCCGTACTTCAGAAATATGGAGAGTTCATTCTTGATTATTCAATGCGAGGTTTGATGTGATTGGCGCGTGGAAAGAAAGATTGCAGCTTGTTGGCTGGTTGGCTTTTTTTGGCTGGATGATTGCCAGTGGCTTTCATGTATCTTATCTAGCTAAATTGCAGAGCCAGATTTTGCTAGTGGGAACGGCTATTCTTGTCCTTGCTTTTCTGGTTCGCTGGCCTCGTACTCGTCCAGTCTGGAACTTTAACTACAGATTATGGATTGAAAGCGCAGGCCACTACCTTCCCATAACAATTTTCTTGATTATGGGCACAACCTCATTAACTTTGTCAGATTCAGGGCTTGGTGGCGCAAATATAAGAGTCTTGCTTCCAGATGCCCAAACACAAACTTTCTCACCAGAAAGCCTGAAGCCTGGGGAATACTTCAAAACTTCTCTGGTTGATCTCTACGCCTTTGAAGGGTTGGATCAGGATATCCCGATAGAAATGGTGGGAAGATTGCACATTATGAGTCCCGCAGAAGCAAAGAAACATTTTCCTGACAAAAAGCCAACTCCAAATGCTTTATTCTATCGCTATGCAATAGCCTGTTGTGCCGCGGATGCCTCTCCAGTTGCAACGGTTTTAGATGGATTTGAATCGAAGAAGTTTGTTTCTGGAGATTGGCTAAGAGTAAAAGGAAGAACTGCATTTTTTAAAACCAGCAAAGGAAACCGTATGATCGTCCTCCATGCTGAACATATAGAAAAAACAGAGAAACCTATTAAACCCTACCTAAGTTGGCTACAAACTCTCAGATAAGCTGTCTGTGTACCGCTGTTTAGAATCCTATAACTGGCTAACTTCAATACAGTAGGAGTTCTGGGTTCATACATATACTCAGAACTTTTGCGTGGACATAGAAATACTCTATTTGTCCAGCAGCTTGTGGAATAAATTTATCTGTTATTTGATTTTTACAACACTTACTCCAAAGTGATTAGGATTCGAAAAAACGATCTTAATTTGTTATGATTATCCTCAAGAGGGCATTTAATGTGCCTAAAGATTAGATAAATTTCATGTGAGAGGCAACGATTATGGACTTTACAGTGCATTTGCCAGAAAAGCTGGGTAGTGAATTACAGACCAGACCAGATCCAAACAGGTTTGTAGTTGAGGCTGTGGAACGGGCTTTGGAGCTTGACAAGTGGCAACTAGAACAGATCGACAGGGGGATAGAAGCTGCAAACCGGGGGGAATTTGTTCCAGAAAGCCAAGTCAGAGCTTTTTTTAACAAATGGGGTATTAATGAGGCTTAAATGGACAGAGCTAGCATGGGATAGTTTGGAGAGTGAAACCAGATATATTTCTAAAAACAACCCAATAGCTGCTAAGGCAGTGGTCAGGCACCTTTTTGATATCACAAAAAATCTAATGAGTTTTCCTGAAAGTTGACGAGAAGGCAGAAGAGCTGGAACACGTGAGCTTGTTAGCACCAGATATCCATATATTGTTATTTACAGTATCAAACCTGAATTTATCGAGATTATTTCAATTCTTCATGCCGCTCGGAAATATCCAGAAGATTGATAGATCGGCTTCAGGGGAGGATGTTATAGTAAAGTGCTAGAATTGTGTGTCCGGGAAAGTTTAGCCATATATGGTCCGCCTCGCCGTGCAAGGAATAAATTTTCATTGAGCAAAATAGGAAAAGTTGCATCCATATATCCGACCTTTTGTTGAGAGTCTTTGCTACTCTCTGGCCCTGATGGAAATGCGCGCGTTCCTGTCCTCATCACTTCAGCGGCATTATGAAAGCCTTTGGCTAAGCTAGGTTTTCAGAAACGCAGGTCTTGCCTTTTTTTTGCCATCAATGATCATCATTCCACGCAACTTGGTGGTAGAACAACATCCTAAATC
>JADFYX010000002.1 GCA_015232795.1 Magnetococcales bacterium | reverse complement strand
ACCACAATAAAACAATAAAATTGTTTTTAAAATGCAATTCCTTGAATTGTTTAATAAATATTTATTAATAAATAATATGCCAATTTCGTGCCTAGGCATTACTATCTATAGCAAGGTATATTTTGGCTTGTGAAAAAGGAAGATTTTAAGCTATTTGGGCAAAATCAGCTTAAAAATCTTCTGGTATGACAAATTTCAGTCTGCATGGTTTTAATATTGTTTAAGTAGTTTGTAAAATTTGTCTATAAAGTATGATATTGTTCGCAACTATATTTTTATAATCACAAACTGTTTTGGAGAAAATTTATGTCAGCTCAACGCATGCTATTTTTGATTATGGCCACAGTTATCTTGATTGGTATTTGGTTGACTGGTTTTGGTGTGGTCCATTGGTTTTTATATGTGGCTCCCATATCTTTGATAATTGCTGGAGTTACAGGTTTCTGCCCTGGTATTGTTGTTCTTAAAAAACTGGGTTTTAAATAGGTTTAAATTTATGCAAAATCTATCCAGAGTAGCACCTGATTTAAGAGTTGCTAATTCTCATACCCACTCTGTTTCACCTTCAGGTTTTCCCTTTGTTAGTCGTGGTAATTTGGAGACTCTTCAGGCAAATCTCGGTTATAGATGTAACCAAACATGTAGCCATTGTCATGTTGATGCTGGTCCCAAGCGTACTGAAATGATGGATAAAACCACTGTTAACTGGCTTTTACGTTGTATTGAAACACACAATATCCAGGCGTTAGACTTAACAGGTGGCGCACCGGAGATGAATGATAATTTTCGGGATTTGGTAGTTGCAGCACGAAAATTAGGGGTACGGGTTATAGACCGCTGTAACCTTTCTATACTTTTACAACCAGATCAAAAAGATTTAGCCGAATTTTTGGCACGTGAGCAGGTAGATGTTGTTGCTTCACTGCCCTGTTATCAAAAAGAAAACGTGGATCAGCAACGGGGGAAAGGTGTTTTTGATTTAAGCATCGCAGGGCTTCGTAAACTTAACGCTTTGGGCTACGGACAACCAGGCTCCAAACTATCTCTTAATTTGGTTTATAATCCAGCAGGAGCAACTCTACCTCCAAGTCAGGAGAGTTTGGAGGTTGTCTATAAAAAACAGCTCGGTAACGATTATGATATTGAATTTAACCAACTTTTTGTTATGGTTAATATGCCAATAAGACGTTTTGAATCTCGAATGGCAGCAAAAGGGCAGTTAATTGAGTATAAAAATCTACTCAAAAACTCTTTTAGCCCAGAGAATCTTGATGGGCTGATGTGTCGTAGTTTGGTTTCTGTCGATTGGCGTGGTTATGTTTATGATTGTGATTTTAACCAAATGCTAAATATGCCATTGAAAAATGCAGATAATGAGCGTTTGCACATTTCAGAACTCATAACAATGGATCTTTGTGGCAATGCTATACATGTGGATGGCCACTGCTTTGGATGTACAGCAGGTCAGGGTAGCAGTTGTCAGGGTGCTTTGGTTGCATAAGTAAAAAATAATTGATGTAAGACCATAGCAGAACGATACAGAATACAGCTTGATTTTAGATGCATATTTTTTTCTAACAGCAATATTATTGATATTAAGATAGCAATGGATATCTAAAGCATGATTTGTTATCATACTTTTTTATTAGTTTGCTAGACGCATATTTTTTTTAATCATAATAGAACCTTTTGAATCAGTAAATTTATGTTTGGGGGAGTTTACAAATTGTGACAGGTTCAGGAAAACCTTCTAAAAAATTCATTTTTATTTTTAATTTTACTCTAACATTTTTGCTCATACCTATTATGGCTTGGAGTGGGCCTTCTGGTATAGGGGAAAGAGGAGTATCTATTAAGCCAGATAAAGAGGTGAGGTCGGTTATTAGAGATGCCGATGGTTTTGCCTATCTGGGTGAAAATGTTACCTTAAAAGAGGCTCGGCGGATTGCAGAGCTAGAGGCCAAAAGGTCAATTCTTGAGGGTGTAGAGGCCTATGTTGAGTCCAAAAGCAAAGTTACTGACGGTGTACTAGACTTTGATGTTATACAATCTGAAACTGGTGGTAAAATTTCGGTATTAGAACACAAAGATTTTGGTTTAGAAGGTCTGCGCTATCACTATTGGATAAAAGCTGAAGTTAAATATGGCATGAAACCAGAACCCAAGGTTGTGCAAGCAGATAGTAACAGTAGTATGTGGAAAAACCCCCACGCACCTTTAACAGTACGAGTATGGACAAAAAAGAAGGCTTTTAAAGAAGGTGATAAAATGGTCATCTTTTTAGAGGGTAACAGAGACTTTTATGCTCGTGTTGTAGACTTTATGTCAGATGGCAACATTGTACAATTATTGCCCAATGGCCACCGCCAGGACAATTTTTTTAAGGGTGGGGTGGTGCATCAAATACCTGATGCCAGCAAAGGAGACCCATTTGAATTGGAAATTTCTCCTCCATTTGGTAAAGACCGTATTATTGTGTATGCTAGCAACAACCCTTTAGGCAGTGTTCCCACAGCAGGCCTTGGCAATGGGATGCGGCTTTTTAATGGAACTAAAGCGCAGATTTCAAAGTCAACCCGTGGCATAACCATTAGGGCTGAGAGTGGTAGAAATAGTCGTCAAAAATTAAATGGTAATGCCGAATTTATTGAGAGTGAATGGGAAATTAGCACTACTAGAAATTAATGGTTACATTTTTCGCTTATATTGTTTTTTTTGATATTTCCTGCAAAACGTTTAAAAAATTTTTTCTACTATATTTTGAAGTGGGATAACAAATATGAAATTTTTAAAATTACAAAATTATAGTTTCCTAGCTTTATTGTTAGTTGTTGCTCTTGGCTTGTCTGGGTGTGAGAGTATGCCCAAAGAGGGGGTTGGAGTGATGGATAATGCCATCCAACAGTACACTTCTGGCATGGAGTTACTTGAAGATGGTAAGATGCAACAAGCTGACAAAAAATTTGATTTATCTTTAAGCCTGATTGAGACCTATGCCCCGGCCATGATGGGTAAAAGTTTGATTTTAGCTCACAAGGCAGTTGCACAAGAGCAGGCTGAACACCGTAAGGTTGACGAAAAAGCTGCCCTTAATTGGCTCTACAAAGCAGATAAAAACTCCGAAACAGATGAAGGCCGTTTTATTTATCATGTATCAGCAATCAGGGTTTACACGGTATTGCAGTCCAAGCAGTGGTTAAAAAAAGCTACCGTTCACTATAAATTTGCCCTTGATGCCGAAAATCTAAACACATCTGCTTTGCCCTACTATAAAAACACCTATTGTGCAGACTATTTTATGGCTATTGCAGAGTATAAAAATGACTTTCGCCGTGCAGAGCCTCTGTTGCAGAAAGTTGTTGGCAGTAGAGATGGTGGTAAGTGGATAAAAAAAGCCAATAAGATGTATGAAAAGGTGCAAAAAATTTCTCGGGCTGCTTCTTATCATACTTTGAGCGGAGTTGCTCTTAAAATTGCTGTTCTAGATGCAGTATCACGGGGAGATGTCGCAGCTTTGCTGGTGAGTGAACTGGACATAGATAAACTTTTTGCCGGGCGTATTCGTGTAAGGTCGCAAGAAAAAGAGGCGGCATTTACCCCAGCCGATATGCTTAATCATCCTTTCAGGGATGAGGTTGCTACAGTTATGAAATGGAATATTCGTGGTCTTGCTCCTATATATGACGCAACAACACGGGCCAATCTTTTTAAGCCAGACCTTAACGTCAACCGTAAGGAGTTGGCTTTGATGTTAGAGGATGTTTTGGTACGGATTACTGGCCAAGAGGAGATTGCTACACAAAATATTGGCCACAACTCACCTTTTCCTGATGTAGATAAATCTGTTGGCTGGTTTAATGCTGCCATGACAATGACAACACGGGGGTTGATGAAGTCTGAGTTATCAGGTGAGTTCCGCCCTAACGATCCCGTAACCGGAGCCGATCTATTGTTGGCAGTTTTCACTCTGAGAAATGTTATAAAGGTACATTGATAATCCATTTATCAAAAAAATTCACATTGGTTAATGGACACATTATAAAAAAAGGACTTACTGATGCGTAATATAAAACAAATTTCTGTTGGGTTGTTGCCTTTTATTCTGGCGTTGTGCCTTATATTTACCCCTAAGAGTGGCCTTGCGTTTGAAGGCTCTGTAGAAGAAAGCCCAGATATTTTTGCCAAAGGCTACATAGAGGTTGTTGGTGAGTCTGAATCCGGACAACGCCGATATGCAGCAATTCGAGCTGCAACAGTTGTGGCACAGAGAAACCTATTGGAAGCCATCAAGGATATCCGTGTTGAGGGTGAAACAACTGTTGCCGATGGTATGTTGCAAAATGATACGGTGCGTAGCCGTGTTGCCGGATTTTTACGGGGTGCAAGAATTTGTGGACGTAAATATAACGCCCAAGAGCGATATGCTGAGGTCTGTTTACGTATAAATCTAAAAGGTAATGGGGGTGTTTATGATTCCCTATACAGCACGTTGGAACAGGAAAAAATTGTTACAACAAGTGGTGATGCTCCTCTATCTCCACAACCTTCATTGCCTGCGGACGCAATTGAGATAGATAATAGCATTAACGACAGTTATGATGGTGTTATCATTGAACTAGCCGGACACTCTTTTAAACCAGCCATTGTCAACCGTATTTTAAATCAAAGGGGAGACATACTTTTTGATCCATCCAAAGTTATCAACTCTATTTTGATTGACCGTGGAACAGGTGGTTTTACAAATAAATTGGGTAAGGCCAAAGGTCTTCTAGCCTCATGGAATGGTATAAAACCGTTGATGATCAATGCCGTTGATACCAAACAGGGAACCGACGCAGTTATTAGTGATAGAGATGCAAAAACTCTTTTTGCGGCTGACCAGAAAAACAGTTTCTTATCACAGGCTAAGGTGGTTTTTGTTATTAACTAATTAAACAAATTTTTTACAACATTGTTAAGGATATATATTTATCTGCTGTGTTTATATTAAAAGCCCCGGAGTCTATATTTAACATTCCGGGGCTTTTTTGTTTTGTGAATAACAGGGCTGAAAAATCATGAAAACAGACCATAGATTTGTTAGGGTTTTTGTTTTTCTTGCGATGTTTGTTGTCGCTGATTTTTTGTATGCAGCCCAAGAGGATGAAAATTTTCTCAATAATCCTGAGGTGATTGCCCAGTGGAATCTAAATGTTGGTAGTTTAGCTCTGGATGAGTCCCAATATTTAGATGCATTGGCCTATTTTGAAGATGCTTATAACAGTTCTGAATTAGAGAAAACCAAAGTCAGGGCTTTGCTTCTCAAGGCCACCACCTTTGCAACTTTTTTGCACTCTACCGATAGCGCACTGAATATCTACAAAAACATCCAAAAAAAATATCCTAACTCTGCCCAAACAGCATTCTATCAAGAGGCTCTCCTGCTTTTTGAAACAGAACAGTATGAAAAGCTGATAGCTGTGGAAAAAGAGTATCTGCGCAACTTTAAAAATGGGCGTTTTCGCTTTCAGATGGAATTTTTAAGAGAGCAGTCAAAACAAATCATAAATACAAAAAGCTACCAACTTAAAAAAGCAATACAAAAAAAAAGCACAATGGCAGAACAGGCTTGGCTTGAACAAGACCGTTTGCGTGGTGAAGCTATAGAGGTTGATAAACGAGAACTGCAACGCAAAAAGGCGGCTCTTTCAATAGAAAAAACTAATCTATTACAACAAGCTATAATAGCTAAAGAACTTGCAAGAAAATTGGCTGCTGCAGCAATCCGCAAAAAAACTCTGAACAGTGTAATATCCGGTTTTAAAAAGACCCAAGAGCCAATAATACGTGTCCTATTGCATAAGGGTACGGGCAGTTTAGATGTTGCAGGCGATGGATTGGTTTTTTATGGGGATGGGAGAGAAGTCCGCCCACAAGGTAAAATTAAAATAAAAGCTGATAATGGACGTATCGTGCTAGCTGGTGGCAGGGGGGTAACTTTTGGTAAAGAGCTTAAAATATCAGCAAACAGGCCAATTTCTTTGGTCTGGGACAAAGGCAACAAAAAGGTGCGTGGTTATGTAATGTTGCTTGCTAATAAAAACCGTATCCAGGTAATAAACCATGTTAAAATGGAGGCGTATCTCAGGGGGGTTGTCCCTGCTGAGTCTTGGGCTAATTGGAACATTGAAGCATTAAAGGCCCAAGCCATGGCAGCTCGTACCTATGGATATGACCATATACGCAGCCATGCAAAAAAACCGTTCGATGTCTATGCCACACACCGCAGTCAAGTTTACGGCGGAGTGGATAGGGAAGAAAAAAAGACAGATCGAG
This sequence comes from Magnetococcales bacterium, assembly GCA_015232795.1. GTDB lineage: Bacteria > Pseudomonadota > Magnetococcia > Magnetococcales > JADFYX01. The sequence continues at coordinate 22,534 of JADFYX010000002.1, read as the reverse complement.
CAGTTATGGAGACTAAAGGTGAAGTTCTCACCTCTGTTGTAAATGGTAAGGTTCGTCCAATTTTAGCAATGTATGCTGCCAATAGTGGAGGCCATACTGCTGACCCAAGACAAGAGTATGACCCTGATTGGAGCCGACCCCCAAGTTATTTGGTAGCACAAGAAGATCCCTGGAGCATAAAAGCAGGTAAAAAGGGGTGGGCATCCTGGGAATATACCCATTCTGTAAGAGAGATAGAACAAAATCTGAAAAAGAGAAAAATTCAGGTATCAAACCTGACAGCGATAAATCCCGTGTTTATTGGACCTTCTGGTCGTGTTGTGACGGTAAAATTGCTGTATGATGGCGGTAAGAGTAAGACAGTGCGTTTTCGCCCTAAAGTTACCTTAGGATTAGGTGGTAGGATAAAAACATTGCCGGATACAATTGTGAAGATAAAAAAAGTAGGGAGCAATTTTGTTTTTACAGGTCATGGTTTTGGCCATGGTATTGGTTATATGCAGCATGGAGGACAAGCTATGGCACAGGCTGGACACTCATATAGGGATATTTTGCAGTTTTATTATCCTGGAACAAACATTATTAGCTATTGGGATTAAATATTGTCTTAAGAGATAAGGTGGGGTGGATTAGATGATTATCAAAATATTAAACAGGGTTAGTCCGGCTCCTTTTATAGGGGTTTTTAGCCTCTCTTTACTGCTCTTGGGAGGGTGTGGATCTACCCCAAATAAAGAGAAAATTGTAACAGACCCAAGCCCGCCTTCGGCACAAGAGGTGGGCAAAAAGGTCAAGAAGCCCCAATTCCCCAAAAATGTAGCTATGCTACCGTTTAAAAATTCAACAAAAAATGAAGAGGCCAGCCGTGCAGTACGCAGGACTATGTTTAACCATTTTGCCGCAAAAAATTATTATTCTCTCCATATGCAAGAGGTTGACAGACGCCTTGGTTTGGCAAACCTCTCCCCAAGCCCAACAATGGATCACAAAGAGATAAAACAGGTTGCAGATGCTTTGGGGGTAGATGGGCTTATAATTGGTGAGGTGATCAATTATGATAAAATATTTGTCGGTGTCTATGCTCAGGTCGCAGTTGGGGTAAAGCTACGCTTTGTTGCCAAAGATGGTCGTTTGATTTGGGAAGGTGAAGAGGTTATCAGGAAACATGAAGGGGGAATTTCAGCAAGTCCTATAAGTATGATTTTGCAAGTGGTAGCCTCGGCTATGCATATCCGGGATATAAACCTGTTTCGTGCTGCCGATGAAATGGGCCGGGAGTTGGCTAATAAAATTCCCGAACCCAAAAGGTTGTCGATTGGTTTGATGCAAAATATTAAACGTGTTGTCCATGACGGCACAGAACGACATCTGCGTTATGGTGATATTTTACACATCGCCATTGAGGGAACTCCTGGGCAGAAGGGGTATGCCCGTATTCAAGGTTTACCCGTTGTACCTCTTTTTGAGGGTGAAGCGGGTTTTTATAGTGGTGAGTTGGCAATACCTGCCGATGTAGACATGGAGGCTGTTGTTGTTACCGGTATTTTAGAAGATGATCAAGGAAGGCGTGGTGAAAAAATTGCCACTACTGGCTACCTGTTTATTGATAACACACCACCAAAACCTATAGAAAATCTGACAATAAATGGCCGTGACGGACAGGTTAACCTCTCTTGGCAAAGTAGTACTGATGGCGATGTTGACTCTTTTGAAATATTAACTTCTCGGGCTGCTCAAGGGCCGTTCACAGCGTTGGTCTCTACCCGTGAAAACCATTTTGAACAAGAAGGTTTAGAAAACTTTACCGATACCTATTATCAAATAGTTGCACTTGATAAAGCTGGTAACCGTAGTGAGGAGATTACAGGGAGTAGTCGCCCAGTGCCGGACCCTAGATTTGTAACAGCCCAAGCTGTACCGCAACTGCTGCCAGCCACTTTGCGGGGAGTAAATATGTTAACCGCTGATGGTGGTCCATATTTAATTCAGGATAAGGTAGAATTAACCCCTGACGGTGTTTTGCTGGTTGAGCCAAACAGCGAGATTAAATTGACCTTAGCTGGTCATATTGTTGTACATGGTGAATTAAAAATATTTGGCAATAGTACAAAACCAGTTAAAGTTGACGGACGCGATGGCATGGAGTTTGGTACCTTTGTAAAGTTAGATAGCCAAAAACCAGTGCTAATAAAGGGTGTAGAGATAAACCGGGGTGGAGTTCCCATAATAATAATCTCTGGCAAACCCTATATTGATGAGGTTAAAATTTATTCCAGCAGCTATAATGCCTTTGAAATAAAGGGGGCTAGTCAGCCAGTTATCACAAATTCTATTGTTCAGGGTGGACAGGGTGGGGTAGCTATAATTTCCGAGAGAGCCAGACCCCTTTTAGAAAATAACCAGTTTATAAATAATGGCCCGGTTCATATATACTGTTCCTCCCCTTACCTTATTAAAGCTCCTGGTAACAGTTGGCAACAGCCGGATATTTCATCACCAGCAGCATTGTTAAAATCTGAAGGTTGTACTTTTGAATTGGAGTGATCAATGAATACAGGCTCATTAAGGCTGAGTTTATTTTTAGTTGCTATCCTCTCAATATATATCTTTCCTGCGTTTGCTATAAGTGCTGATGGTGAGGTGATTGAATATATAGGTAGCAATGGTGCTGTAAACTGGAGCAAAGGTCAGGTGATTGTTGAGAGCACTTCGGATGAAAGTCGGTCTCGTTATAAGGCTTGTAGAGCATCTATGGTGACAGCTCAACGAGAACTAATTGAAGTTATTGGTCAGGTACGAGTTGATTCTCAAACCATTGTAAGTGAAGGAGTACTAACTAAAGATCTGATAACTTCAACAGTGCGAGGTAAGCTGCGTGGGGGGCGTGTACTTGCTCGTACCAGAAACCCTGATGGTACGTGTACAATTAAAATGTCTGTGGCAATAGCTGGACCTTTGGCAAGTATGATTTTTCAACATCAAGAAAAAACCCAGCCAACAGTTCAACCTAAAAAACCACCTGTAAGAAGTGCCCAGGAGTTGGCTGCAGATCTTCTGCCATTGCAAAAAACCATTGCCAAACTTGATGAACGTATAGGACGAATAGAAGAGCTATTAAAAGCACAACCAGAACTTGTTGCCCAGATAAATAAAAGTGCTGTAGCTGATATGCCAACAGGATTGGTGATTGATGTAAGGGGTAGTAACTTTATTCCGTCTGTATCTCCTAAACTCAGAGAGCTAACTGGCACAATTATTTTCCCTCAACATTCAACATTAAGCCAAAATGATGGACATCTGGTATCACTTTTTATGAATGATCTCTCACGGGCGCAAAACCATCCAAGGGTTGGGGAGCGACCTCTTGTGGTAAAAGCGTTGCAAACCTGGGAGAAGTCCCGTACCGAACTTGTATTGGATGTTAATTCAGCCAACAAAGTAACCCAACTGGTAAATAGTGGTCTTTCTGGGAAGTTTCCTGTAATTATTGTTTTGGATTGATTTTATCTTACCCTATGGAAGAAATTGGCAAATGGCTAAAATAGCAACAATTTTGCGACCTGTTTTTCTTGTGCATATTAATATACCTGTTTTATTAAATAGGTTGGCTTTATCTATTTTTCTCATTTGTTTTTTATCCGTTTTTCCTGTTAGCCAGAGCATGGCAAGCAGAACTCTGCTGGGTAAAATAGAAAAGATAGTTGGTGATGTGAGAATTTCGAAGGGTTGGAAAAACATGCAGCCAGCCCAAGATGGGCAGAAGCTTTACAGTGGGGATAAAATAAAAACTTTTAAGGATTCGCGACTGTTTATTCGTTTTAAAGATGGTGCAGATTTTAAACTGGGAGAAAAAACATCATTGCGTTTAAAACACTCTTTATTAAACAAAGGGGCTTTAACGAAGCGCACCAACAATTCAGAACTGCTAAGCGGTACTCTTTGGGCCTCTGTGGACCCCCTCAAGAAAAAAGCTATATTTGTTATAGAGTCCCCAACAGCCGGGGTGAGTATTCGTGGTACTGAGTTGATGGCGGTAGTTGATAAAAATGTAAGTACATTTTTTTTGAAAAGCGGTACTTTACAAGTGACAGGTGGTGACTCTCTACATATGTTGGCTGCCGGAGAGATGACCGCTAATATTGGCAAACGGCGTTTGATTACTCCAATTGCCATAAAAGATCGCACCGGTTTACGAGAGGTACAGGACAGAATTATGGAGGCGACATCAATGGATATTGCCTCAAGTCTTAAAAAACGCCAAAATTATAGCGAGATATTAGCCCGTTTTTATATTAACTACTCCAGCTATTTGGTTGATTCTGGAAATTATTATGATGCAATCACTCTGCTTTTGATGGCCCAATCCATAAACAAAAACAGTGATAGACATGCAGAAATATCTAGCCTGATTGCCAGTGTAAATGCGCGGTTTTTAAAAGCATATGATGAGGCTGCCTACCATTATCAAAATATTTTAGATAACTTTCCCCATAGCCCCTACTATGAAGTTACCCTGTTTCATTATGGGCTACTTCTTCAGGCGCAAAATGACGTTGCGGGTGCTAAAAGACTATTTACCCGCTACTTAAAAGAGTTTCCCCATGGAAAACTATCTAAAACTATAAAAGAGAATTTTTTAAATAAGGAATAGTTGCAATAGGTTGGTTGTAATGTGTGGTATTAAGAAAGATATTCTGCAACCTTAGCCAAAATTTTCTTGGCAAAATTTGTGTAGCTTTTTGAAGCACAGATTTTATCCACTGGATCTAAAGGCAGTTGAGAAATACAGGCTAGCATCTCCTCTTTGTTGCGATACCATAAACATGAGTTTTGCCAGTTGATAATCTGCGTGGGTTCTCTACAGTCATATACAATAGGGATAACTCCACATGCGCTTGCTTCTGCCAATCTTTGACTGCCAAGGTCAAAAGGGTGGGGGGATAGGGTATATTTTGCCGAGTTATAAATATCAGCAACTGCTGGGCCGTGGGGAAGTTCACCTTTATAAAATGGGTATACTATTGCATTTTTATCCCAATATCTTCCATACACCTCTACCTCAATTTTATCCGCTAGTTCACATAACCACTCTACAGAGATATCTCGCACTATATAGGACCAATAGCGAAATAAAATTTGATCTTTTGTAAATCCTGACGTTTGTGCGAGCTGGTTTAAATATTCATCTGTCATGGATTTACCCGCAGTAAAGTGGGTGATCAACTCTGCGACTAGTTTTTTTGCTTGTGGAGTATCTTTAATAAAATCTCGGTATGATGAGGCGATTATAACGACCTTGTTTTTTCTTTTAATATTTTGATTATTAAATATCTCTTCATCATAACAGAATCCCTGTCTTAATATATTTTTCGCTCCACTCTGATGTAAAAAATGGTCAATTTTTTCATCAATGGAGTAGACAATATCATGCTTGCGCCACTCAATTTTATTACCTTCGGTAATCTCAGGCATAAGATCTTGCCACCAACTTACCAGAAATGTATCTGGGTGCAGGTATTCATTGTTGATATGGTTGATATGGACTATTAGGTGTGGAGCAAACTCTGACTGCTTTTTTATCAATTGAAATTGACCAAGTTGTTCTCTTTCATCCTCTTCAATCAAAAACAGTACTTCACAACCATTTTTATGAAATCCATTGGCGAGATCTCTAGAATTATACTGCATAACAGTGGTCAATCTTGATGTTACAAACATGACACGCAGTGGCTTGCCGACAATAAACTCTGGCTTTTGCTGGCGACATTTTTCTTTATATGAATCAAGCAACTTTTTACGTTCAGAATTGGCTTGAGCCAAACCTACTGCAATCTGATAAGCCTGCTCTGTTTCTTGGGATGAACTCGGATCAAAATCAATGTCAATTTTCAAGAAAAAGATGGTTGTTGTAAAAAATTCTATAAAACTATCTGGGTTAATTTGAATAAGATTATTTGGTAAATTTGCAATGAGATCATCACTCAGAAAATAACATAGTTGAGGTATTGAAGTTGCTTTGCTATAGGGTATACGATTATTTTGTTTTGCGATTAATAAGGCTTTTTGGGGGTTTACAAAAAACGTGTTTGTAATGGGTTTTCTTTCTGCTGGTATAAATTCATGGTTATAATGGTTGGCAAGGGTCGTGTAATAAATTTCAATGCTATATTGATCCATAACCCTAAAAATTTCTGCAAGAGCAGCATATATTTGTGGATTATTTGGATTATAGAGCAAACCACTGTTTAAAAGGTTGATAGCATCATTATACTTTTGCTCAAAAAGATATATTTTAGAAAGTTTTAAATATGATGCGCAATAATTTGCTTTGGCTTTAATTGCCTCTTTATAGCGGTTTTTTGCCGGCTCTATCTTGCCACTGTTAAGCAGAGCATCACCTAATAGATTTAGGTAGGTATGGTTGTGGGGTTGTAACAGTACTGCTTTTGATGAGTGGTTGATCCATTTTTCAGCAAGATTCAAAGCTTGACATGTCAATGCGCAGAAGTAACGTAGTTCGGCATCGGTGGGTGTTATGCTAATGGCAGATTCAAATAGTTGCAGCGCATTAGCATGCTCTGAATTTTCGTAATGTAAGATAGCCTCATTAATCAACTCATGGATGATCTTGGCTTTTTCTAACTCACTACTGTTATCAGGCATATTTTACTCTAAATATAAAATTCACTCACTATTGGCTCTTTATTCTCATTTTGTGTTTGAGTTTGTGATTGCACAATGATATCTCTTTTAACAAAGCTAGGTACAAGCTCTTTGACCAGTTTTTGCGTCATTGCCTCCATATAAATAATTCCATTGTGACTTAAAAAATATCCCTTAGCGTTTTTTCCAACCTTAATAGTTGCCATCATATCACCTTTTATATGCTGTCTAACCTAGTTTTAAGTAGTTCCCAAAGTTAAGAATTATTGGTTGTTTGAGCTACCCTAACAAATACCTGTCACCTTGTAATGGCAAACATTTAATCTGTTTATGCCAAACGAAACAATAAGTTGCGACAGGTATAGCTATTCAAACGTCTAATCAAGTTTAACTTCAGGTTAAATAGAGCATGATCTATGCCATGGTGCGTCTTGAAGGTGATGATTGATAAAAATAGTGGAAGAAGTTGTTAGTAACTATTCAAGAAACAATGTAAATTTAATCGTTTACGAATCTTCTTGAGCACACCATTTTTTCCAGATGTCGCGAAAAGCCGTACCCATATTTTTGGAGAACTCTTTACTGTCACATATGGAAGATTTTTTTACACGTGTACGTAATTTTTTACGATATTTTTTTAATCTTGCCGGATCATTGGCAAGCACTACTGCTTTTTCAATATACTCTTCAACATCATTGGCAATCAGTTCGTCCAGACCAACTTGTGTTAGAATACTTGCTCCCACTCGTGAGCTATGACGATCCCCTCGTAACACAATTACTGGCATACCCATCCATAGAGCCTCACAAGTTGTTGTGGCACCGTTGTAGGGAAATGGGTCCAAACAGACATCACCATTAGCATAGGTGGCAAAATGGTCTTGGGTTTCTTCAGTTCTTGGTAATAGGGTTAACCTTGTAGAATCAATAGACTCTTGATTAAACATTGATATATAACGCTCTTTTACAGATTGACAACCCATGGATTTGTTTTTAATCAACAGTCTGGAGTCGGGAACTCTTTTTAAAATTTCAGCCCAAACTTTTATAACATCTTTAGATATTTTTGCCAAATTGTTAAAACTGACAAAAGTAACATAACCAGCTTTTTTCATGTTTAAAGGGGAAACATCGGGAGTTGCGGATGGTGGTGTATAACAAAGAAATCCATTTTCCAGTCTAACCAACTCTTCAACACAATATTGATCTGCGTAACCTTGAGGGTCAGCTATATTATCGGTAATGCGATAGTCTATTGCATCTAATCCTGTGGTATTTGGATAGCCCAGATATGTCACCTGAATAGGAGCAGGTTTTCTGGCAAACAGTAAAAGCCGATTGTTTTTTGTGTGGCCCGATAGATCAACCAAAATATCTATTTTGTCAGACTGTATCATCTCGACAACAGCATCGTCATTTTGCCCAAAAATATTACGCCATTTCTTTACATTTTCTTGTAGTCTTTTGGTGACCGCATCTTCCAAATGAGAGTTTGAATAGCAGTGAAATACAAATTTCTTTTTATTATAAGATTCAAAAAATGATTCAAGAAAATAGCTGACAGAATGTTTGTGAAAATCTCCAGAGACAAACCCGACATGCAACAGTTTATTTGGATCATCGCTTTTTTGCTGCGAGCAGATGGAAGTTGGCAGATGTTGGGTGTGACGTGTGTTCCAGAGTTTGTGTTGGTCAAGTATATGTTTTAAGTCGCCATTAAAATATTGTAAACACAACAATAAATTACTGTGTGCCTCATGAAAGTTGGGTTTAATTGCTAAGGCATTTTGATAGCACACCAACGCTTCATCAATTTTGCCTTGGGCTTTTAGGTTGGAGGCAAGGTTACTGAATGCCTCTACATAGTTGGGATTTATGGTGATGGCGTTTTGAAAGCAGATAGCAGCTTCATCAAGTCTGCCTTGGGTGTTTAACACATTGCCAAGATTAAAATGAGCTTCAAAAAAATCGGGTTTAATAGTAACAGCTTTGTGGTAACTACGAGCAGCCTCTTTTAGTTTACCTTGGTCTTTTAATGCGACACCAAGATTACTGAAGGCTTCGGCATAAGTTGGCGTTATTTCAATGGCTTTTTGCAAGCTTATAATGGCATTTCCGAGTTTACCTTGCTTAAGGAAAATAACACCGAGATTACAGTGGGCTAAGGAAATTTCAGGTTTTAAATCAATGGCTTTTTGCAGACATGCAGCAGCATCATCGAGTTTTCCTAGCTTTTTAAAGGTATTACCAAGGTTGCAGTAGGCATCATAATAATCTGGTTTAATTGCGATAGCCTTCTGCAAGCATGCTGTCGCATAATCAAGCTTACCCCGATCACATTGGGTAGCACCTAGATTACAGAGAGCTTGGACAAAATTTGGATTATGAGAGAGTGCATTGTTATAGCAGTCTGCCGCTTCATCAAGTTTGCCTTTCTCCTTTAGGCTATTGCCAAGATTATAGTGAGCTGTGAAATAATCTGGCTTAATAGCAACTGCTTTTTTAAAACTTGTAATTGCCTCATCTATTTTACCTTGCTCTTTTAGAGCAGAACCAAGGTTGCAGTGAGCTTGAGCAAAATCTGGTTTTACCAATATTGTATTTCGGTAAATATTGATAGCTTCATCAATACGGCCTTGTTCTTTTAGTGTGTTGGCAAGGTTGTAGTGAGCATCACTCAAATCCGGTTGAATAATAATTGCCTGTTGATAACAGGTGATAGCTTCATCAAACTTACCTTGAAATCTTAAAGCTGAACCAAGATTGCTTAAAGCTGCCGTATGTTTAGGCTGAATTTCAAGAACCCTATGATACCAATATATTGCTTCGTCAATGTGACCAGTTTTATGTAGTTTGGCACCTTTTTGTAAAAATGATTCAGCTTGCTCTTGGTTATCAGGATTTTCTGGTAGGGGGATTGTATTATTTTCTATACCATTCAAATATTCTTTATACTGTTTATTCTCAGGGTCTTTTCTAATAGCCGTTTTTATAACTTGGATAGCCTCACTTTTACGCCCCACTGGATAAAGGGATGTACCTAAATTATAAAAAAGTAAAGCACTGCTATCATCAATATTTATTGCCTTTTGAAACTGCTCAATTGCTAGATCGTGGCGGTTGACCTTTTGCGCTATAACACCAAGTAAATTAATTAGTTGAATATTATTTGGCACTAATTGCAGAAGGGTTGTACATAACTGGTCGGCCTCTTTATAGCGTTCGGCTTTTATAAGACCAATGGCCCTAGTATATGCTTCGTCAACAGTTAGTTCTGATTTGTTACTATCTGTTGGTTGCGATGGTTTGTTTTCATTCATAATTTTTTCACTAACATGTAAAATTTTTATTAAATATAACAGTTCATTTTGCCATACACTTTTACAATGTCAATTAATATGCTTTAATTTTTGCAAAAGATAGTTTAACTGGCCTATACGAGTTATCTTTTTATTTGCACCACTTTTGCCAGATTCTAGCTAGCTCATTTTCTAAATCATTGGTGAACATACTGTGATTACAAAGAGGTGAATTCTTCATCTTATCGTGTAAATTGTATCTTAACAAAGCCAACTTTTGCGGATCTGCGATTAGATCCACACAGAGCTGAATATACTCTGCAAAATTATTGGTTACTAATTTTTCAAGGCCCAGAGAGCTAAGTATACTTGCGCAGTGACGACCTGCAAAGGTATCTCCATAGGTTGTTATCACTGGCACACCCATCCACAAAGCCTCAAAACTAGTTAGACCACCAGAATATGGTAGTGTGTCCAATGCAATGTCTATCTCGTTGTATCTGTCCAGTAACTGCTGGTGGGGAAGGCGGCCTACAATATTTATTCTATTTTTATCTATTCCCGCTTTGCTAAAAAAACTGTTTATTCTATTAACGGTGTATGGATTATCCATACCTTTGTAGATAAGAAGCAGATCAGTATTGGAAGCTTTTAGGAGAATTTGCGACCATACATGTAGCATTTCATTATTTATTTTTTGGGGATTACCGAAATTTCCCAGCATGATCCGTGATGATCTTTTTTTGTCTCTTTTAGGAGTATAAGGAGGAGGGGTATAAGAGACCCAGGAGTCTGCTAGTCTTATAATATGTTCCGTATAAAATTTATCTTCATCAACTCTAACATAATGTTGGTCTGCTATTAGGTAATCCATAGTTGGCAACCCTGTGGTACCAACATAACCAGCCCAGCTTATCTGTATCGGAGCAGGCCTTTTGGCAAATACAATAAGTCTGTTTTTTGCTGTATGCCCCCCAAGATCAATTAATATATCAACATTGTCATTATAAATACGTTGGGCAAGTTCATTATCACCCATACTGTTGGTAGCAACCCAACAGTCAGAATAATCCTGTAATATTGTAGTCAGTTCATCAGGCTTGCGATCTGAATAACAGATTATTTCATACTTTTGGCGAGAGTGGTGTTTTAAAAAACCTGCCATAAAATATCCAACAGGATGTAGACCAAGATCAGAAGATACCAAGCCTATGCGTAGTTTACGGGTAATTGAGGTATCATTAGCAAAGCTAAATATTTCTGTCTTTTGATAGGCAAGAAGATTTTTGCCCCAGTTTTTATGAATTTCCAGTAGATTGCCCAATGTTTGACCAGGAATATATTGGCAACAGAGCAGAAGATTGCTGTATGCATCCTCATAATCGGCTTTTATGGCTACAGCTTGTTTAAAGCTAACAACTGCTTCATGTAGTTTGCCTTGGTCTTGAAGGGCAACTCCAATATTAAAATAGGCTTGAGCAAAGTCTGGTTTTAAAGCTAATGCTTTTTTACAACTGTCGATACTTTGGGTTAAGCTGCCCTGTTTATGCAGAGCAACAGCAAAATTGTTGTGGGCCTGAGCTAAATTTGGTTTAATTGTTATGGCTTTTTGCAGATACACAACTGCATCAGCCAACTTTCCCTGTTTAGTTAAAATATCACCAATATTACAGTATGCTTGGGCATAGTCAGGTTTAATTTTTATGGCATTTTTAAAGCTTGTATAAGCTTTGTCAAGATCCCCTTGTTTTTGTAAGGCAGTGCCAAGATTATTATGTGCTTGGGCATATTGGGGTTCAATAGCAATAGCTTTTTTATAACAGGCTACTGCTCTATCTATTAACTCTAGCTCAAATAGTGCACTGCCAAGGTTATATAGTGATTTGCTGGAATTTGGATATAGCAAGATTGCTTTTTCTAAAATAGCAACTGCTTCATCCAATTCTCCGCGCTCTTTTAAGGTATTGCCAAGGTTGTTATAGGCATCGAGATAATCAGGCTGAACGGCAATGGCTTTGTTATAGTGTTCTATGGCTCTTTTATCTTTTTTTTGCTCTTTTAAAATATTGCCAAGATTATAATGAGCCTGGGCATGGTCAGGTTTAATGGTTATGGCTTTTTGATAGGCTTGAACAGCTTGTGTCAATCTGCCTTTAGAGTGCAGAGCAAGCCCAATATTTGAGAGTAAAGCAGGGTTGTCGGGCTGGAGAATAAGTGCAGAGTTATAGCTGTTTAAAGCTGCATCTAATTTGCCATTTTGATGCAGTTTTATGCCTTGTTGAAAGGCTATTTTAAATCTGTTGTCTTGTTTATTATTGCCCTTTTTGAGTGGTTGCTTTTTTTGAATGTTTTTTAAATAATTTTTAATCTGGAAATTTCCAGGCTCTTTATCAACAGCAATCTTTAAAGCCACCACAGCCTCTTCTACTCGCCCCAAAGGATAGAGGGATGTTCCTAAATTGTAATATAAAATAGCCGTGCTATTATCAATTGCAATAGCACGGCTAAACTGTTCAACTGCCAGATCATGACGGTTGATTTTTTGGGCAATTACCCCCAGTAAATTAATAGCATCAATATGAGTTGGGTAAGCTTGTAAAATTGCCGAACAAAGTTGATCAGCCTCTGGGTATTGTGCAGCTTGCACATGGGAAACAGCTTTTGCATATGCAGCAGCAACTGTTAACTCAGTTTCACCATTAGATGCAGACTTAGTAGACTCTTTTTTCTGACGAATAGGCATAGTAGATAATGTTATAGCAAAATATCATTTGGCTATAACATTCTTAAGGTTCAGATCCCTCTTCTTCTAATAAAGAAGGTTCTGTTTTTTCAGGTTTGCTTAAATATTTCAAGATAATCCAAAGAATAAATGCCATAATAAACAGGGGCATAAGTCCGGCAATGATTGTATGCATACCTTTGGTGAAAATACCTACGATAATTCCAGGTAAATCCATAATAAATGAAATTATTTCATCTAATAACATAATGCGTGACCTATAAAAAAAGGTTGCTATTTGGGGTCAAACCAATAGCTTATAACAGCTAAATTACCCCATTATTGCATCTTATATCGCTCATTAGAATGATTTATTATAATTTGCTACTTTTTTACGCAATTTTAGTAGCAGCTACCTAAATGTAGTTATTAATGGCAATTATAGTGCCGTATTAAACCTATAAACACCAATTGGGTGTGTATGAACTATGTGATTTGTCGGATTGTTTGGTGTATCATCGTTTATCTGAATCACTCTGAAAGCCAACTTTGTGAAGCAAAATAAGGTGGTTATACTTTAGTATGTTGGTAAAAGATGACTCAACATATTGCTTTTTAGGAGCCCATCATGACCGCAGCCCACCCATTGCCAAGGGTAGCTAAATCCATTGCCTCTATACTGCTTCTGTCTATCGTTTATCTTTTGGCAGGGAAGGCAGGGTTGGTGTTGGCTATTCCTCCTGGTTATGCCACGGCAATTTTTCCTGCTTCGGGAGTTGCTCTTGCAGCACTGTTAATTTGGGGGTGGCGATTGTGGCCTGGGGTATTTCTTGGCTCTTTTAGCTTGAATATATGGGCCTCTCTAGCCGCTACCCAACAAGTATTTACTTTTACAACTGTAGCTATATCTGCTGGTATTGGAATTGGCGCTGCTATCCAATCTATATTTGGTGCGTGGTTGATAAGGCGTTTTGTTGGGTTTCCTGCACCATTGGATCAGCAGAAAGAGGTTTTCCGTTTTTTGATTTTTGGGGGAGCAAGCTGTCTTGTCAGTGCATCTGTAGGTATTTTCACCCTTTGGCTTAGTGGTGTAGTTTATGGGGCTAACTTTATTTTTTCCTGGTGGACTTGGTGGGTTGGAGATGCTCTTGGTGTTCTCATCGGTGTACCAATAATACTCACTTTTTTTGGTGAACCAAAACCCTTATGGAAAGCTCGGCGCTGGTCTGTTGCCCTGCCTCTTGTGGTACTTATCCTTGGTATGATACCGATATTTATTGTGACCAGCAATTGGGAATCCCAGAGAATAATTTCGGAATTCCGCAAGCAAGCTGCTCTGTTGCAGCAAACATTGGAGAGCAAAATACAACTCAATCTAGATGCGATTCAAACCTTGAAGGATTATCACCATGGGGTTGAGAAAATTAATTTTAAGGGGTTTACACTTTTTGCCCAAGGTATTCTATCTCGTCATGGCAGCCTACATGCTCTCTCCTTTAATCCCAGGATCTTGGCAGATGAACGGCCTGTTTTTGAAGCCAAAATTCAAAAGGAGGTTGACCCAACTTTTACTATCAAAGAACGTAAACCAACGGGAGGTCTAACAGTAGCTTTAGATCGCCATGAGTATGTAGCAGTAGCCTATATTCAGCCTCTGCAAGCAAACCACAACGCTTTAGGCTTCGATGTAGCATCCAACCCAAAACGAAAAATTGCTCTGGATTTAGCAAGAGATACTGGAAACCCCATTGCCACCAAACGTATTAATTTAATACAAGAGAGACAAAGCCAAGCCGGGGTTCTGGTTTTCCTTCCTATCTATTCAGAAAAATCTACATCCATTGAGGAGCGCAGAAAAAATCTTATTGGCTATGGGGTTGGGGTGTTTAGGGTGGGTGATTTGTTCGCTTCAGCTTTGGAAGGAATAAAACACTCGGATATCTCTGCTAGACTTTATGACGAAGAATCCCCCACAGATAAAATCTTTCTCGCTGGTTATGGGGGGGGGAAGGGGTTGTGGGAAAAAGAAAACAAACTAGAATCAGGGCTTGGTATATCAGGTCCATGGTGGTCTAAAACTCTGGACTTTGGAGGCCGTCATTGGCGGATGGAGTTATCTCCAACTCATGCTGACTTGAAATCCAAAAGGAGTTTAGGGGTATGGTTTGTTCTGGTGGGTGGACTGTTTTTCGCTAGTCTGCTAGGAGCTTTTCAGTTAATCATGACTGGACGTGCAGCACGTATTGAGGAGATGGTTTCAAAACGCACCAAACAGTTGTCGGATCGCGAGTCGCGCTTAAAAGCTATTTTTGATAGTGCTGGGGAAGGAATTATTACCATGAATGAACATGGAATAATCGAATCGGCAAACCCGGCTGCAACTCTATTGTTTGGCTATAACCTGGATGAGATAACCGGACAAAACGTAAGTATGCTAATACCTTCTCATTTCGATGGAAACCAGCAATTGTTTGTACAGCAGTTATTTCAAAAGGATGAAGGGCATGTTGAAAGAGTTAACTGGGAGGTGGAAGGAGTGCACAAACTAGGGACAATGATTCCAGTTGATCTTTCGGTGAGTGAGGTAAAGTTGGCAGAAAAGCGACTTTTCACTGGTATCCTTCATGACCTTACAGAACGCAAAAGGGCGGACAAGTTGAAAAGTGAGTTTATTTCTACAGTCAGCCATGAGCTTCGTACACCACTCACCTCTATCTATGGTGGTCTAAAAATAGTTCTTGCAGGAGTAACGGGAGAGTTACCAGTAAAGGCCAAGAAACTTTTGCAACTGGCATACAACAATAGCGAGCGTCTCAATCTTTTGATTAACGATATTCTGGACATCCAAAAGATGGAGTCTGGAATGATGGATTTTAAGTTCAAGCCGTTGAATGTATCCTTGTTAATTAATCGGGTGGTCGAAGATAATGCCAGCTATGCTGAAAAATATGGGATTAACTATTCCATTATAGAACCTATTCCGGAGGCTTTAGCGGTTAACGGTGATGAAAGCCGTCTCAGCCAGGTATTGGCCAATTTGTTATCCAATGCAGCCAAGTTTTCAAACCCTGAAGGTACAGTAGAAATTAGAGTGGAACAATTAGAAACTTGGGTTCAAATCTCAATAACCGATCATGGTAAAGGCATACCTGAAGAGTTCCACCCAAGGGTGTTCCATAAATTTGCCCAAGCAGACTCTTCGGATACTCGCAAGAAAGGTGGTACGGGGCTTGGGCTATCCATCAGCAAAGTTCTAGTAGAGAGTCACAAAGGGGAAATTGGTTTCATTTCAAAGTCAGGCCAAGGTACTACATTTTTTGTCCGTTTGCCGATTTTGAAATCAGGGTTATAACTCAATAAAAAAAACTAATCTAGATACAATAAAATTATTTTATCTTTCAGAATTCAAACGCTTTTTTAAAACGATGCAAAGTACCATCTAAAATTTTATTGCTATAGGGTAGTGGTGAGTGGCGACCCCAAACTGGGTTTGGCCATGCTTTGTCAGTATTAAACCTGGCAATAACATGTATGTGTAGTTGTGGTACCATGTTGCCTAGGGCTGCTATGTTTATTTTTGTGGGGTTATAGAGGTTTCGTAACACTTCTGACGCTTTTTTTATATCGGCGTGAAGGTGGATTATGTCTGCATTTTTTATCTCATCAAAATCTTTTAGATCTGGGCGATCAGGTACTAATATCAGCCAGGGATAGTGCATGTCATTCATCAATAACACCTTGCAGACTTCAAGGTCTCCTACTTCAATGCAATCTTTGGCTAGTACAGGGTGAAGTGTAGTTTGTTGCATTATTATATCCATGCTGTTTCAACCTATCATTATCTGTCCGTCTATGACACTTATGGGTATTGCTTGCAACCCTTCTCCATCACAATCTCCCGAAACACATGCACCGGTTGAGAGTAAAAACCGCGAGCCGTGTACACCACAATATATTAGTGTAGGGTCTTTTGCGTCGAGAAAATTGCCAACTTCGTTGGGATTTAAGGGAGTGCCGGTAAAATGGGTACAACCGTTTATATAGGCTTTTAACTCATCACCATCTCTTATTATGAACATTCTAAATGGTTTGTTGCCATCTCCAAAACTAAATGCTTTGCCGCCAATTTTAGGTATATCAGTTTCTACACAGATAATTGTTCCGATAACAGGGGCATGATCATGTTCCGCCCATGGTAAGAGAGTCATAATAGTTTTCCAAAAAGAAATTACTACAAGGGTCTGGGGACAATTATTGTCCCCTGTAGAGGTTTTTAAGATAAAGCCTTCAAGGTTTGCTTTTAAAAGGCATTAAAAAAGCCTACTCTTCATTAAATTTTGCCCAAAGAGAGGCAACCCGTTTTTCAAAAAATGGAGTAAGGGGTTTAGCTAAAAAATCATATGCTCCTACCTCTTTTGCCTTGGCAAAATCTTTATCATTGGTAAGAGCCAGAATCATTCCGCCATATCCTTGTTTAGTCAGGCTTTCTATTGCTTCATGACCAGAGATTCCCGGCATTAAGATATCCATAAGTATGATGTCAGGTTTATGTTCAAGAGCAATTTCAACTCCTGATTCACCGCTTTCTGTATCTAATACCTGATAGTTATCTACCTCCAATTTTAATCTTACTATCTCTCTTAGCTCGGCATCGTCATCTATAATTAAAATGGTTGTCATTACTATCTCCTTATTTACTGTGAGTAGACATACAGTGAAATTGTCTATGTTTTTCAATCTCCAAAATTGACGGGTCATCATCAACTAGAAAAAAATGGAGTTTTTGATGGTCCATTAGAGTTTGTTCCAACAATCGCGAACCGCATCTGCTAGGTTCATAGGATCAAAAGGTTTTGGAATAACATCTAAAGCTCCCAAATTTTTGTAATGGGCAATCTCTTCGGGTTGCACTTTGGCAGTCATGAAAATAACAGGTATGTTTTCCATTCCTGGTAAAGTCCGAATCTCTTGCATTGCTGTGGGTCCATCCATTTCAGGCATCATTACATCAAAAAGCAGTAAATCCGGTTTATACTCCAAAGCAGCAGCAACCGCCTCTTTTCCTGTGTTGCAAATTTTTAAGTTAAACCCGCCAACAGTCTCAAGGGCAAGTACAGCAACCTCCTGAATGTCAGGCTCGTCTTCAGCGTATAATATACGATCTAATGGTTTGTTCATTGTCTGTTTTTCCTTTTTTAAAGAACCACGATAGTTATCAGATTCTTTTATTAAATATCGTTTATTTATTAAGTGATACTAAAAATGTTGTGCCTTTGCCGACTTCACTTTCAACCTTGATATTACCATTATGTGCCTCAACAATTTTTTTAACAATTGAGAGACCCAAGCCTGTGCTTTTTTCACCACCTGTTGGTTTTACACTGGTTTTTTTAAAAGAGCCAAAAAGGCTGTTAATCTCATCTGCTGGTATACCTTGCCCTTGGTCTGTTACAGATAACTCAATTTTACCATCAACCTCTCTGGTGATCAGGGTGACAGTGCTCTCGGAGTTAGAAAATTTAATTGCATTGGTCAATAAATTATCTACAACCTGGCCAATTCTATCTTCATCAAATTGGGTGTCAGGCAGATCTGCCAGGTTGGAAATCAGTGTAATTCCTTTGTTTTTGGCAATATCAGAAATAAGTTCAACTCGTTCTGCAACAAGCTGGCTTAAGTTATTCATCTCAGAGCGTAAATCAAACCGTCCACTTTCAATTACCGATACATCCAGTAGATCATTAACCAGCTTTAGCATTTGATGGCTGGTTTTATTGATTGACTGCAAAAATTTTATTTTTTTCTCTTCTGGTAGGTGTATCTTCAACATCAACTGGCTCATTCCCTGTAGGGAGGTAAGAGGGTTGCGAAGATCATGGGCAGCAACACCTAAAAATTTATTTTTAATTTGGTTGAGTTCCTTCTGTTTTTCCAGGCTGTGTTTTAAGGCAAGGTGGGTTTTTATTCTGGCAAGAACTATGGGTGGTGAAATAGGTTTGGTTATATAATCAACTGCACCAAGGGCAAACCCTTTCATCTCATCATCTACATTACTCATGGCTGTAACAAAAATAACAGGTATATCTTTGGTGTTTTCGCTCTCTTTTAGCTGTTTACAAACCTCATAACCATCCATCTCTGGCATCATGATATCAAGTAAAATCAAGTCTGGCAGAGTTCCAGAGTTTACCCTTTTTAATGCTTGTATTCCGTTGCGTGCCACCATTGTATCATAATCGGCATCCAACAGATCTTTTAGAACATTTATGTTAAAGCGTTCATCATCAACTATCAGTATAGTATCACGTATTTGGGGCATTACTCGTCTCCACTTTTTAACGGTATGTTAAACGTATCAGCTACCGTTAGGAAAATTTCTGTGGCCTCCTCATATTCATAATCTTCAATTAACTTATCAATTTTTTGCAACTGTGATGTACCATTATTTTTTAATAGCTCTATTATATTAGCCAACTTGTTTTGTGATTGTGAATGGCCTGATATGAGAAGTCCATTTAATTCATTAAATAGAGGAGTTAAAAGTTCAATCTCACTTGGGGATAGCTCCTGGGTTATCTCTTTTTCCTCAGTTTTTAACTCTATATCACAACTATCTTGACCTAGATATTTAAGACCATTTAGCACAGGGCTTAGGCTGTTATCTAACAGGATAAGCAAATTTTCAAATTGGTCGGTTTTTTTATCTTTGATGGCAAGCTCCAGGTTGAAGGCACTGTCCTTTAGAGATGTTGCCCCAATAGAACCAGCTATACCTTTGATTGTGTGGGCAGTTCTTTGGGCTGATTGTAAATCGTTATTTATAGATAAACGTAATTCGTTAATAATATCAAAATAATCTCTATAAAACTCACGGAGTAATTTTTCCAGCAGATGTTTGTTACCAGATAGATGTTTTAATCCTATTGTAAGATCAATTCCTGGCAGGGTATCGGGTAAGGTAGAGTCACTATTATTTTCAACAGTTGTACTCTCGCTGACAACCACACCTCTATCTTTTGCTGGTATCCACTGAACTAAAGCTTCAAACAGTTTGTCAGGATCAATGGGTTTGGTCACATGTTCATCCATGCCAGCATTTAGGCTCTTCTGTCTATCTCCTTCCATTGCATGGGCTGTCATTGCCAATATTGGCAGATTTTCACAACCGGGTATCTCACGAATTTTACCAGTAGCGGTAAAACCATCCATTTCGGGCATTTGGATATCCATCAATACAATTTCAAAGTTATTCTCTTCTACCAGTTTAACAGCTTCAATACCATTATTTGCCACAGTTACCAGCAAACCGTTTGCTTCTAACAGCTCTGTTGCAACCTGTTGGTTGATCTTATTATCTTCGACAAGTAAAACATGGGCACCTAATATACCTATAATAGCATCAACATCACGGCTTTTTACTTTTGCGATGGCCCTATCAATACCAAAAATATCCATGATGCAATCTAATACTTGAGACGAGTTCAATGGCTTATATAGTATTTTTTTAAAATTATTTTCTGTAACTTCTGATTTAAGCTCTTCATGTCCATATGCTGTTACTAAAACAAATTTTGGCATAGGTGATATATCTGACATATTGCGAATTTGTTGTGCAGTTTCAATTCCATTTAATTCAGGCATTTTCCAATCTAGAAAAATCAGTTTTATATCACACTCTCCTTGTTTAGATATTTCATTTTCAAGAATTTTTATGGCTTCAAATCCTGAATGTGCTTTTATTGCCTCAAAATTAAAGGAATTTACAATTTCACTCAGTACCTGGCATGAGTTTTCATTGTCATCAACCACCAGTACCCGTGTGCCTTTAAGGTCGGATGAGAGGAGGGATTGTGCCTTTTTCTGTTTTGTTTGTTCATAAAGCCAAATATCAAATGTAAATACAGAGCCTTTGTCTTTTTCACTATCTACTCTAATTTGACCATCCATCATCTCTACCAACTGTTTACTAATAGAGAGTCCCAACCCGGTGCCACCATATTTTCGTGTGGTGGAGGTGTCTGCCTGACTAAAAGATTTAAACAGTTTTTCACACTGTTGGGGAGTCATGCCTATACCTGTATCTTTAATGATAAAGCCTAACTGTATTTTGTCATCCTGTTTTTGCAGTAGTTCAACTCTAAGGTTTATCTCCCCATGATCGGTAAATTTAACTGCATTATTGGTGAGATTTATCAATATTTGTCCTAAACGTGTAGGATCACCAATTAAGGCGTTGGGCACGCTGTCTGGACGGTCAAAAATAAGTTCAAGCTCTTTCTCTTCAGCTTTAATACCTACTAGGTTAGCCAGATTATCCAGTATGCTATCAAGGTTAAAATCTATGGATTCCATGGTAAGCTTGCCAGCTTCAATTTTAGAAAAATCAAGTATATCGTTGATAATTCCTAAAAGAGAGTAAGAGGCAGATTTGATTTTGTTAAGGTAATCCTCTTGTTTGGGATTAAGATCTGTACGTAAAGCAAGGTGGCTCATACCAATTATGGCATTCATGGGGGTACGGATTTCATGGCTCATATTGGCAAGAAAATCACTTTTGGAACGGTTGGCAAGATCCGCAGTTTTTTTAGCTTCCCGTAATTGTTGATCTGCCTCTTTGCGACTGGTGATATCTCGAACAATACCAGTAAAAATTATAGATCCTTCTACCTGGCTCTCACTTACAGATAGATCCATAGGAAAGTGCTCTCCATTTTTTCGCTTGCCAACAACTTCTCGGCCCTTACCTATAATCTTTGCTTGCCCGGTATTTATATAATTGTACAGGTAACCATCATGTTCTTCATGGTAGGGAGAGGGCATCAACATATTGATATTGTTGCCAAGTACCTCGTCTTCCTGATAACCAAAAATTGTTTCCGCTGCTGGGTTTAACGATAGCACTGATCCAACTTTATCAATGGTTATCAAGCCATCTACTATGTTTTCGAGAATAGAACGAACTTTTGCTTCACTTTTTAGTAAATCAGTTGTCATTTTTTTGCTTTTTTCTACCTCGATAGATAACTTCCGTTCCGCCTCCTTTCGTTGTACAGCATTTTCTTTAAAAATCTTTATGGCAGAGACCATCTGACCAATTTCGTTCTCTTCTGGTAGGTCGGGTATCGAGGTATCTAAACGGTTTTGTGACAACCTGACCATTACCTCTGTTAACATCTGGATAGGACGGATAATGAGGTTAAAGGTCAGCCACAGGAGAAAAGCTCCTAGGAAGACAATTAGAGATGTCGATATCAAAAATGAGAATATTGTCAGGTTTTTAACATCTTCAAGAGATGTGCTTACTTTCTGGTCCTGCTTAAAAAGTTGATAGGCAATTTCTCGGTCTATTGTCCGCAATCCACGTAGGGCTAAATCGTCACTAACTTTTACGGTTTGATCAAGAAGAAAGGCAGTTTTTTCCTGCAATATTAAGGGAGCAGCCACATCAAGCATCTTTTGATATTGTAAAATTGTCCTGTCAATATCGTCCAAAGCAACCTTTTCTTCTGGTGTTGTTCCTAAGGATTTATAAAGCATGATATCTTTATGGGTAAGATCAATATAGTAGTTAACCTTTTCCACCAGATGTTGATCTTGACGTAATATATAATTTTTGAAATAGTGAATCATCCCACCATATCCTAATGATCCACGAATGTCGGCGATTATACGTGCCTTGCTTATGGTACCGTTTTTTGTGCCAACCATACGTCGGACTTCCTGCCGCAAGGTGGCAAGACCTCGAAGTGCTGGAGCATCATCAACCTTGACTTTTTGGTCTAGATCTTCTGAGGATTTTCCCTGATCAATTAATTTTGTTGAGGCATTTAACGCCTCTTCATAAGATTTA
>JADFYX010000029.1 GCA_015232795.1 Magnetococcales bacterium | reverse complement strand
TATTTGTTATGATGACCAATTGGATAGATTCTGTAGATTATGGAACAATACCCATGATGCAAAAATTCTATTGTTTAAATTTTATTGATGAGGCTGAATAACGGTTGTGAAGAGTGTAGATAGCACCATTGATCTGCCTGCTTTGTATCATAGCATGCTGCGGATTCGTCGGGCGGAAGAGGCAATAGCCAACCGCTATCACGAACAGGAAATGCGCTGTCCTGTTCATCTTTGTATCGGAGAAGAGGCAATAGCTTCAGGTGTTTGTGCTAACCTTAAACTCTCTGATGTGGTTTTTGGCAACCACCGTTCCCATGGTCATTATCTGGCCAAGGGTGGTAACTTAAACGCCATGATTGCAGAGATATATGGCAAAGCTACTGGTTGTTGTGGTGGTAGGGGCGGTTCTATGCACCTTATAGATAACCCTGCTGGTTTTGCCGGTGCAGTACCTATAGTTGGGGGAACTGTACCTCTGGCAGTTGGTGCGGGATGGTCTTTTAAACTAAAACAAAAAGAGCATGTATCTGTGGTCTTTTTTGGTGATGGTTGTTTTGAAGAGGGGGTTTTGCATGAGGCTATGAACTTTGCTGCCTTAAAAAAAATTCCTACTATTTTTGTTTGTGAAAATAATGGCATGTCTGTCTATACACCCCTTGTGGAAAGGCAACCGATCCGCTCCATTTCAGGAATTGCCATGGCTCATGGTTTAGGTGTGTATACAGGTGATGGCAACGATGTGGTTGAGGTGGCTCATTTAGCTGGTGAAGCAGTAGCAAAAGCCCGGAGTGGAGAAGGCCCGCAATTTTTAGAGTTTAAAACCTATAGATGGTTTGGTCATGTTGGCCATGAGTTTGATGATGATCTTGGCTATCGCCCGGATGAGACCCAACAGTTTAGAGAAGATCGCTGTCCTTTAAAGCGAGCAGTGCAAGAGTTGATACAGAAATTTGGTTGGAGTGATAAGGATTTTGCAATCATGGAAGAAAATGTCAAAGCAGAGGTAGAAGCAGCTTTTCAATTTAGCTTTGCCAGTCCAGATCCAAACCCCCAAACCAGTGGGGATCACTCCTATGCCGAGTAGCACTATGGATAATAAGAACCTTAAGACAGATATGCGGGAACTCAACTTTGGTGAAGCTCTCCAAGAGGCGCAGCAGCAGATAATGGAGCGGGATAAATCTGTCATGGTTATTGGTGAAGGAGTTGCCGATCCCAAATCCATATTCAGAACCACCGAAGGGCTTGTGGAGCAGTTTGGTCCAGACCGGGTGACAGAGATGCCCTTAGCTGAAAATGGTATGACAGGGGTGTGTATTGGGCTGGCTATGAGTGGTTTTCGGCCAATTTTGGTCCATCAACGTATAGATTTTGCCCTTTTATCCCTGGATCAACTTATCAACAATGCCGCCAAGCTCCACTATGTTTTTAATGGTCAGGTAACCGTACCGTTGGTGGTGCGGATGTTAATTGGTCGGGGTTGGGGGCAGGGGCCACAACATGCCCAAAGTTTGCAGTCGCTTTTTGCCCATATTCCCGGTTTAAAAGTTGTAATGCCCACCACTCCCTATGATGCAAAAGGGATGTTGATAAGTGCAATAGAAGATAATAATCCGGTTATGTTTATAGAACACAGGTGGCTATATCACTTAAAAGGCGATGTTCCAAAAGATCTATATCGGGTGCCGTTAGATAAAGCCAATGTTGTAAAAAAAGGTAAACATATAACAGTGGTAACTTACTCTCATATGACCATAGAAGCTATAGCAGCAGCACAAGTATTGGCAGAGTATGGGGTTGAGGTAGAAATTATTGATATGCGCACTGTGCGACCCATAGATATTGCACCGGTTTTGGCTTCGGTAAAAAACACTGGTTTACTGTTGGTTTTAGATACTGGTTGGGCCTCTTGTGGGGTGAGTGGTGAGATTATGGCAAGAACAGTTGAAAATGCATTTCAACATTTAAAAAAACCACCAAAGCGCATTACTCTACCGGATCATCCGGCTCCTACATCCAGACATCTTGCAGACGAATATTATCCCGATGCCGAAACCATCGTTCAAGGAGTTCTATCTCTGGTTGATGAAGAACAAAAATTACCTGCACAAGAGATGTATGAACGGGTACGAAGAACCTCCCTGCGTGATATTCCCAACCCAGCATATGTGGGACCATTTTAAATCAACATAAATATATAAGAGTATTGTTTAACTAATACTATGTTACAAAAAATTATTGCAAAAAACGACTTAGTAGAAAAGGTCCGCTTCTTACAGGAACAAGAGAGGCAGATAGTCTACTGTCACGGTACATTCAATTCTCTGCACTTGGGTGATATTTTAAACCTGCGTAAGGCAAGGCAAGAGGGTGACGTGTTGGTGGTATCCATTGCTACTGATCGCTTTGTTAGTCAAAGCCCTAGCCAGTCAGCCTATTCAGTTGCCATGCGGGCAGAGAGTATTGCAGAGCTATCTTGTGTTGATTGGGTGATAATATTGGATGCACCTAATGCTGTTTCAGTTATTAGGGAGATTCAGCCAGATCTATTTCTCTTTACTTCTAACATGAAAGAGTCAGATCAAAATGGCTATAGTTCCGATAGAATTCAGGAAAAAAATGCAGTAGAGGCTTTTGGTGGGCGGTTGCTGGTTTTGGATAAACCGTCGTTTACAGGTGATGAAGACGATAATGATATCTTGGCAGAGTTATCACCAAGTGTAAGAAACTATCTCCACCGTCTTAAAAAAGAGTATTCAGCAACTGATATTATCCATCAGGCAAAATCTTTGAAGTCTCTTAAGGTTTTGGTGGTTGGTGAGGCAATTGTTGATGAATATTGCTACTCGACCCCTATGGGCATGACAGGTAAAAGCGGCAATATTATTTCAGTCCATTATGGTTCCAACGAATTTTTTGCCGGAGGTTCTCTAGCTGTTGCCAACCATCTTGCAGAGTTTGCAGGTGAGGTGACACTACTTACCGGGTTGGGTAAAGATGATGTTCACGAACCATTTATTCGGGGCAAGCTTGCCGAAAACGTAACACCGAATTTTTATTATTTCAACCAAGGGCAAACTCTGGTCAAAAAACGTTATATAGACAAAAACATGAACAAACTGTTTGAAGTCTATCTCTACGATAACGCTCCATTATCTCCAAGCCTTGATGCCGAAATATGCCAGTGGATAAACAGAAACGCCAAAAACTATGATGTGGTGTTGGTTGCCGATTATGGCAACGGTTTTATCTCCAGCAGTATGGTTTCAGCCCTTAGTGACTCTGCCAAATTTTTAGCTGTTAACACCCAAATTAACAGTGGTAACCGGGGCCACCACGTGATAACCAGATATCCCAACCTGGATTATGCCTCAATAAATGAACCAGAGGTCCGTCTTGCCACCCACAACAGGCACGATCCCATAACCATGATCGCCGATGATCTCGCAGCAGCAGTCAAAGCTAAGTATTTTGCCATTACCATGGGCCAGACTGGTGCGGTAATGTTAAACCTCCAAGACCGCAAAGCCCACGACATACCAGCCCTATCCACCCATGTAGTTGATAGAATAGGAGCCGGAGATGCCTTTTTATCCCTATCCGGCCTATGTCTGGCCGGAGGCATCCACCCCAAACTAGCCCTGTTTCTCGGCAGCGCAGCCGCAGCCCTTGATGTTGCTATAGTCTGCAACCGCCAAACTGTGGGAGCGGATCATCTTTTTGGTTATATTAAGACTTTGATGGAGTAGGGGTGTTGTACATATTTGGTAATTTTAAACCTATTTGAAGACAATTTTGAATAAGGTGACTAAATTCTTGATATAATTGGATAATTAACTTAAAAATCAAGCACGAATACAGATTAAAAGTATTGTACGGTGATACTGTAATAACCATTGGGGTGTTAAATAAGGGAATGTTTATCACCAACTTCAAGTTATCTGCATCTAATCATGATTAGTTTGTCGTATTAAAATGCAATCACGAACAATTTGAGATACTGATGGACGATACCGAAAATAGAGGACCACATCTGCCGATAGAGATATAGATTATAAACCTAAACATCTGATAGGAATTGGTGAGATAACCAAGCCCCATACCCAACACGATGATGTACTACGTGAGTCTCGTGATCTGCATCTAACAGCTTTACGTATTGAAACCGATAGAAATGATTTTGCTGAAGAGTTACGGGGACGCAAATGATTGCAGACTGGCGTAACCAATTCGAGGATGATCCTGAAAAAGCAGTTGCTGACCTTTTTAGTGGTCGGGCGGGAGTAGGTTCTGGTCTACGGCTAGATATTCCTGAATTACTCTATCAGGAGTTTCCACCACTGCCACAATATGAAGATAAACGCAAACTTCTTGATAAAGCACTGCTTGCATGGTTACACTTTATGCGTCGTGATTACGCAAAGCAGGTGGGACGACTCGGTTATAATGTCTACTGTAAACGAATATGTGATGGGCTGATTAGTGCTCAACTACTCAAATTACCAACAACTATTTACCAAGTCCGAGAGATGTTTGACAATTGGCTTCGTTGGCTCAAGCCTTTGCGCTTGGCTCCAGAGCGTGATCCGGCATTAGAGAGTTGGCGTCTTCTTACCCAGCTGCACGTAACTATGCGGTAACACTGGCGTATTCACCATGTCTGTACCTACTCACCCGAAAATCAGGTTGAGGAGTTTGGTGTTGCAATGTGGCAGAAATTTGCAAAGGAACATCTGTAACCATCCCCTAAAATAGGACCATTCATTAGTAGAGACTTTCTGGTATATTAACGTAAGCCAAGGAGGTCTTTATAATGCGTAAGTCGAAATTTACTGAGCACCAGATCATTAAGATTTTGAAAGAGGTAGAGGCTGGCAGGAAGGTTAATGAGGTCTGCCGTGAGTACGGAATCAGTAGCGGGACATACTATAAGTGGAAGTCCAAGTACGGAGGCATGGAAGCTGCTGACATTAGAAGACTGAAAGAGTTAGAGGATGAGAACCGTCGTTTAAAACAGATGTACGCTGATCTGAGCTTGGAGAATGTAGCTTTAAAGGATGTCATTGAAAAAAAGCTATAAGGCCAGTAGAGAAGCGAGAATTGGTTGATCACATGCGTCAGGAACATGGGTTGAGTGTGCGTAAGTCCTGCAAGATGTTGAAGCTGAGTAGGACGGTGTACAACTATCAACCAATGCCGCTAGACGATGGACCGATTATCGAGATGCTGACAACGCTGGCCGACCATCAACCAAGGCATGGGTTTAGGAAGCTGTTTCAAAAGATTCGCCGTCAAGGAAAAGGCTGGAATCACAAGCGAGTCTATCGTGTGTATTGTGCACTGAAGTTGAATCTACGCAGGAAGGGCAAGAAAAGACTGCCATCAAGACATCCTAAACCGTTGATGGTGCCTAGTACTGCTAATTATTGCTGGTCTATTGATTTTATGAGTGATGCTTTGTATGGCGGTCAGCGGTTTCGGACTTTTAATGTCTTAGATGATTTTAACAGAGAAGCACTGGCTATTGAGGTTGATACCAGTATTCAGGCTGCAAGAGTTGTTCGGGTACTTGATCAGGTTGCTATGTGGAGGGGCTATCCGATAAAGATGCGTATGGATAATGGGCCTGAGTTGATTTCTGTGACTCTGGCTGATTGGGCTGAGTTACATGGGGTAGTGCTGGAGTTCATTCAACCTGGCAAACCAACTCAAAATTCATACGTTGAACGGTTCAATCGAACTTATCGAGGTGAGGTTTTGGATCAGTATATTTTCTCACGTCTGAGTGAAGTCCGGGAGATCACGGATCGCTGGCTAATAGAATACAATGAGGAGCGTCCCCATGACTCATTAGGCGATCTGACACCAAATGAATATTTGACCATGAAACAGCCAGAAATCTCTACTAATAAGTGGCACTAATCATGGGAGGTTTACACATCCCACAGTAAAGCAACGAGATGATGTGATTCTTGCTGTTCTAAGTTCCGAAGTTGCTGATGCACCAGAATTTATGAGCTAATCTAGAAAATAATTTCTTGTGTCTAGCTTTTGATCTGTACCATAACCATCATTCAAAAAATATAAAATCCCAATCTCCACTATAGCCACAATGCTCTGACCACCACTGCCAGCCTTCGGGTTTGTAGAAGGATTCGCAGGTTAGTTGCCAGTATAGTAGGTTGGCTTTTTCTGTTTCGTTGCGGTAGGACTCTACCACAACCAGTTTTTTATCTTTGCCCACACGTTCTATCTCTGATAGGGCTTTTTCCAGGTCGTAGCAGGGAAAGTTGTGGAGGGTGGTTATGGAGAATACGAAGTCGAAACTGTTGTCTGCAAAAGGTAGGTTGGTTGCGTTGCCCTCTTTTATCAAGGGGGCTATCTCTTCTTTGGCGTGTTTTATTGCGTAGGGGGAGATGTCCAGGCCCACTACTTCACAGCCGGGAACTGCTTGGGTAAATTCATATAAAAGAAACGCCTTTCCGCAGCCTACATCCAGTATACGGTCGCCAGCTTTTAGGCCGTAGTATTTTGCCATTTTTTTTGCCACAGACAGCCATCTGCCGTCATAGCTATAGCCACCATAACCGTATTGTCTATCTCCATCCCAGTAGTCATAGTCCCACTGTTTGGCTTTTTTGGCACATTCGGCTTTGTCATGTTCTACTACTCGTTGCACATAGTTGCGTTTGGTTTTTGTGTGAAGTTCGGATATGAAATCTACTCTTTTCATTTTATTTCCCTTCAGCAAACTGCTGTGTGTCAGGTTTTAGCTGATCAATTTATAAATTGCACAAAAAAAACAAAAAAGCTTTTACTATTATGGGTCAAGGGAGATTATCTCCCTTGTGGGTTTTGGCAAAGCCCAAGGTTCTACCTTTGCTTTTAAGCCTTTGCATTTCAAAAGCGTGGGGGTTTGGGGGCCTGCAAGGCCTCCCAAGGTTTTGCTTTTTATGCAATTTATAAACTAAACGACTAAAATTAGTATATATTTATCTTTCATGGGGCTTTACCCCAAACCCCACTGGGAAGGGACACGGCCCCTTCCCAGACCCATCCCATTTAATTTTTTTATACAAATAAGCCGTGGTCCGGGTCGGTATCTATAAACTCATTTATCGCAAGATTCTTTCCGTGAGAAACACAGTGATGCTTACAATCTGTTGTGGGATCAAGTGAAAAAATTCGCTTGTAATTCTCTTGGGAAAACCAAAAATCTTTAAATGATTGCTCTTTGCAAGAACCCAGCAGACCCTTTTCGTTATAGGCTTTATCCTGACAGGAGTAGACTTGGCAGTCTGCGCCAATAACCGTTAAAAATTGCAGAAACGAACAGGTTTTATAGGTTTTATCAAACCTTTCGTCGAGTTCATGGTAATGATTGATGATGGTAAAATTTTCATCATTAAGTTTTTGTGCCTGGGCAATAAGGCCGGAGACCTCTTCCATGATTTCGCCATGGTATTGGTTGTTTTTTCTCCCATCGTTGGAGATAACAACCGCTGAAAGTTTTACATGGTTTACACCTGCATTTTTAAAAATGCTGCAGGCTTCAATAAGATGTTTATAATTATCCTGGGTGACGACAAAACTAACACCAAGCACACATGGTGATTTTTTATCAGCAAAATTACGCATATTGCGTACAATTTGACTGAAATTGTCGCCTTTTATACCCCGTGCTTTGTTATAGCTAAGATCGTCCCAAGCATCTATTGATATCCGCACCCATGTACCATATTTGGCTAAAGAGTCAGCCATGCGACCTTTTAAATTGCTACCGTTGGTCAGGGTCGCAACTCTTACCCCGCCTTGGGCCAGGCGTTCTACCGTGTCTGGCAATGTTTTGTAGAGTAGGGGTTCACCACCACCGGAAAAGGTAACCGCTTTTACCCCCATATCTATTATATCTTCTACAATCTCAGCCATTTTTTTCTCAGGGATAACGTCAGCCTCAACAATATCTTCACCTAGCTGTAGATGGTCAACCTTATAAGCGCAGTACCAGCAATCATGGTTGCAATGGTTTGTCGGTTTAATGCGAATATGAACTGGTGCTATAACCTTGCGATTTTTCAGGGCTTCTAAATGTTCATGAAAGCGTAAAAACTTTAAGCTGCTATAGAGATTTGACATTATGTTTTAAGCTCCGAACATAGTGTTTAGAAGGGTCTTGGCAATATTTTTGGGGTGAAGTCCGGCAGCTTCTAATAGAGCATCTTGGGAACCATAATTTTTTTGAAAACTATCTGGTAGAGCAAGACGTAATATTTTCAAGCGGGGGTAGGGGCCATGATCTGCTAATAGTTCTACAACAGCACTGCCAAGCCCTCCCACACGGGAATGTTCTTCTAAGGTGATAATTAAGGGAAACTCAGATGCTGCTGCTAAAATTGCCTCTTCATCCATGGGTTTTATGGTGTGGCAGTGAAGAACGCCACAGTCCAACCCCTTTTTAGCCAACATCTCTGCTGTAACCAAAGCTCGGTGGGACATTATTCCTGTTGCGATAAAAATAGCGTGACGACCTTCACGAAGTTGCATCGCCTTGCCAATTTTGGCTTTGCCACCTTTGGGAAAAACAACTGGGTCTCCACCTTTTCCCAAACGGATATATATAGGGCCGGGAATATCCAAAGTTTGTTGCATTATGGCCTGCATCTCCATGGCATCTGAAGGGGCAATAATGGTCATGTTGGGCAAGGTGCGCATAAGGGCGATATCGTCTGGGGCCAGGTGAGTGGGGCCAAGTGGGGCATAAACAAGACCACCCCCATTCCCCAGCAGGCGTACTGGCAGATTGTGCAGGCAGAGATCAATTGTGATCTGCTCCAGACAACGCCGGGTGATAAAGCTGGCTATGGTGTTCAGGTAGGGTATAAAACCATCCATAGCCAATCCCGCAGCCATGCCTATCATATTTTGCTCGGCTATCCCCTCCATAAAAAAACGCTCAGGATAGCTATCGCGAAACTCATCCATGGTTCCTGCGCCAAGATCTGAACCGATAAAGAGAACTCGTTTATCTTTTTTGGCCAGTTTAGTTACAGAATTAAGTGAGGTTTTACGCATTAATTCTCTTCCAGTGCTTGATACAGTTGTTCTAACTGTTCTGGTGTAATTCGGGATTTATGGTGCCAAGTTGGGTTATTCTCTGCCGGAGGTAGTCCTTTGCCTTTAATTGTGTGGCAGATAATTGCCGTTGGCTTCCCTGGCTCAGGTGGTTTTTTAAATGCTTTTTTCAACTCTTCCACATTATGGCCGTCCACCTCGCGTACTGTAAAACCAAAGGCCTGCCATTTGTCGACCATGGGTTCCATATCCATAACCTGCTTGGTAGGGCCGTAGGACTGTAATTTGTTATAATCAACAACTGCAATCAGATTATCCAAGCTGTGTTTTGCAGCGGTCATGGCAGCTTCCCAAACTGAGCCTTCGTTTATCTCCCCATCACCCATTATTACCACAGAACGGCTTTTTCTTTTTTGTAATTTAGCTGCAATAGCAAGACCTACCCCTATGGAGAGGCCATGGCCCAACGCACCTGTGGAGGCCTCAACACCCGGAATTTTTCCCCGTTCTGGATGTCCCCCTAAAATTGAGTCAAAATGGCAAAATGTATCGAGCTCTGTTACGGAAAAAAAATTTTTATCGGAAAGAATAGCGTAAAGTGCCAGGCAGCCATGGCCTTTGCTCAGTATGCAGCGGTCTCTTTTGTCCCAGTCTGGCCTATCGGCTTTTATGTTCAAGATATCATCGTATAGACAGCGTAAAATCTCTATTAAAGAGAGAGCCGAACCCGGATGGCCACGTCCACCGCCTACCATTGCCCGCAAAACAAGCTTACGAAGTTGTAGTGAACGGTTGTCCAGAGGAGGAGTGTCGGGGTAGATAAGTTTTGGTGTAGTGGGTTGGTCAAGCATTATTAATTCCGCTGCCATTTTTTTGCAGAGATAAAAGAAGATTCCGAGCTTTGTCTAACTGCCTGTCAAGGGCAATTTGTTTCTCCTCGGGGTTGGCAGCAAAGGATCTTCTCCGCCATCCTTCAGGAAGAAATACATTGAGTATAATCAAACACCAACACAAACCAAAAAGCGGATAAAGTTGCTGTAAGCGGAATGTGAATGATGTGTCAGCACCAAACATTTTTATTATCTCTTCAGCAAACCTGTTCTTATCCTTATCGGCAATCTGCATGCCGGGATGAAGAAGAAAATCAGATGCTAGTTTAACAGGATCATCCCAGCCAAAATATTCAAAGTCGAGAAAAACCACATCACCGTTCTTACGCCTGAGAGTGTTGGGAAAGCTTAAATCTGACGGGCTTAAAACCTGGTATTTTTTTTGGGTTTCACCATGAAAATCGAGATTATTCTCTTGGAAGCTAGATTTAATGCTGGCTAAGGTTTTATTTAAAAATGGGGTAAAGTCGTTTATTATGAAAAGTTCAAGTTCTGGATGTTTATCTTGATTAATTGCCAACCTTAACATGCGCTCGCTTATCTGGCTCTCAAGTGCAGCACCAGATAGACATGCAGCAGATGCCAAGGGCAGGTTTTTGGCTTCGGTTTTTTCCCCCAGTTTATGTAGTTGCTTAATGAGGGACAATACAGCATCTATATCATGGGTGGTTGGTGTACTTATCGCATCACCATCTATCCACTCCATTATAGAGCAACTATTTTCTAGGTCTGTGGTGTACAAAAGGGGGACTTGAGTTACCGATTGACTGTTTAAAAATGTAAGGGCGCGAGTTTCTGTACCCTGCCTATCACGGGGATCTTCGGGTAGATGTAGATAAAATTTTAAGGCATAATTTTCTTCACCTGTCACAACTTTAAAAAGCCGGTTGTTGCCACCTTTTATGGGTGTTTCCAAAGCGGTAACTTTATTGCCCGTAAGTTTTTCTGCAATTTTAATGACCTCAAAATCTGTCTTTACGCTAACAGTATTACTCTTGGCAAGTGGACCGCCAAACACCTCTTGTTTAATTGCTGCCCAGCCACAAAAAGGTTGAAACGGGCCGTTGGTATCGGCATTACCAAGGGGGTCAATTAAAATCTGAATTATTTTGGCAAGAAAGCCCGGATCTGCAAATACCTCGGGGAGATCATCAATAAAATAATCGCAGTTTAACTGTGCAATTTTGTTTACCTTTTCACTGCGAGTGTGGGTAAAAAAAACATTTTTTCGTTTAATGGCAAAACCATCTTTGGCAAAAAAATTTTTTTTTGTCATCCAGGCAAGTGCAGTCTTTCTAAGATCATATTTTTTATCATGGTCGAAAACGGCAAACTGGGTTTTATGACTGACGATAAAAAGTTCTGCTTTTTGCTTTACCGCTTCGTTTAAAAATAGAGCGACTCCATCCATTAATACCGCTTCAGGCATCCTTGGTCCGTAGACTTCAGCTTGCAGGGTCTGCCACTTATCTTCTCCACCGGGAAGGCTCCGCACCATACCTCGAACAATATCTTTACCACCACCAGATGTTGTTATAGCAGCGTTGTATGGAATAAAACCTTTTTCCATGGCTGTCTCAACAAATAATCTGTCGTAGACTGCTAGGGTATTGTCAAAATCGAGGCCAATGCGCATTAAATATTCTTGAGGTTTAAGTTTAATTAAATTAAAGAAAGATAACCCTTCATGATTAATTGAGAGCTACTATTTTGTCAAGGAACCATGTGTAAACATAGGAATAAAGTGGGTCATTAACTCTGATAATTATAATGGGATCTATTTTAAAAAAGTTAATGTTAAAACTTATTCATTTTGATTTGACTCTCGTAAGGTTTTTATGGCTAGTTTTTGCACCTCAATGGTACACTTATAAGGTTAACAATGGTGAGGAATATTGATATAAATAACATCAATGCCCACTTTTGGTTGAAAAATCTTTATGGTTTCATCATACAAGCAACCATGAATCTATTACTTTTTAAAAGTAGACTATTTTTCAGGCAGTTGGAAAGTGACTTTCTGCCCTACGGCGTAACTCAGACATAACCAAAAAAGTTGCGGTTTGGTCTTGGGGAAAATCTTTTACCACCCAGTTGAGATCAAAATCTGTAAATCGTTCTTGCCAATAACTGCTTTTAGCCAGAACTTCTTGGGTTTTAGTTAAATATTCCAACGCTACTTTTGGCCGTCCTGCAATTTGATGGGCTAAACCGAGAAAAAGTGCCATGTAGGGATTGGTCTGGTAGGGAATTTGTGCCATCTCTACCCAGCCAATAAAATTTTGTATCCGACCATTATTTAAAAGGTTTTTGTTGAATATAAAATTTCCCACAAGGTTGAAAGTAAACCATATCTCTTGGATTTGATCTTCACCAGGCTGACTATTGGGGTCAATATTAAAAATATTGTAGCCACTTAGTACTGTCACTTCATGGTCAACCTCTCCACTCACTTCTCTTCTGGCAGGGTTGAAATTTTTTACATTTGTGCCACCACCCTCCATTTGTGCATCAAAATAGCTGCCAAAGTCAGAAAAAGCTGATGCCCCACGAACCGTTTGACAAGTATTGAATGCTCCCCAGTCTGTACCACTTTGCAGATAAAAACGAAAACTGTCCATCATTTGAAAAAAATATTCGTCTGGAAAACCTACTATAATGTTGGCCCCAGTAAAGACCTCTGGGTAGCGGTTTAAAATCTTACAGGTTTTATAATATTTTTCCAGTGTTCCTCCAGGTTTATGAACATTGCGCAACATCTCTTGGTTGCCACTCTCAAACCCTAACTTTATACCTATACAGCCGGACTCTTTAATAAGAGACATGGTTTTTTCATCAATGGCAGCAACAATAAGACCGTTGTTGGCAGACCATGTTATATCCCATTTTTTATCAATAATTGTTTGCAGTAGCTCTTGAAACTCCTTTTTGTAAAAAAGGAGGTCATCGTCTAACCATTCAAAATGTTTTATCCCTTTTTTTTTAATTAAAAAGGCCATTTCTGCAATAACAGTTGCTACTTTACGCCGTCTAACCCCTTTGCCCATTAATCCATGAACCGAGCAAAAG
The DNA here is from genome assembly GCA_015232795.1 of Magnetococcales bacterium. Taxonomy (GTDB): domain Bacteria; phylum Pseudomonadota; class Magnetococcia; order Magnetococcales; family JADFYX01. The sequence goes on along the minus strand of JADFYX010000029.1, from coordinate 1,376 downwards.
GTACAAGCTGCACGGCAACCACGATGTAACTGGATTGCGCAATAGGGAGAATCGTCAATACCTGCCATGCGGCCAAATGGATTGAGAGAGCCGTATTTATAGTTCTCTTCAACTGGAATTTGGGCGTAACTTGCAATTAAGTCAAAATCAAACTCTACAATATCTTTTGGTCCCTGGCTCTCGGCTGTTTTATCTCCAAAATTAAAATGAATTCCAGGCACCTCTCTATCTGTTTTCCAACTAAACAGACTAGATAGTAAAAATGGTAGTTTGTTTTCACCCTCTCCTTCAACCACAAAGTGACATAGCTTACGTTTTAAAAGATTTTGCCACTCATGGGTCGGAATTAAACCACCAGCTATGACAATGCTTTGGTTCTCTTTTTTTAATAGTTGAAAAATCTCCAACATAGGGTCAATGCCCATATCAAACATGCAGGAGACACCGACGATGGAGGGTTGGAAACTTTTTAACTCAGCGGATAAAATATCCATCCATTGCAGATGATCAAACTGTGATGATTCATGGCAACGGCGTAAAATTTCCATGTTTAGGTTGAGTATGCGTACCTCAATATCCAACGATTTTATAGATTCATACAGATACTGCAATCCAGTTGGCGGGTAGTTATAATACCCTTTTTTTTTGGCAATTTTTGGATCAAAAGTTTTAAAATCTATCTGCGGAGTCTGCACCAAAAGCAGTTTTGGGGATATTGAAAATTGCTTTTTTAAAGAGTCACACAGAGCGTATAAAGAGCTATTGTCAAATTTAGCTTCTAGGGGTGGAGTAGAGATAGGAAGGTTCATTTTGAGGTTCCAATATTTCCCGAAAGTTTCCGTTTGTCTGCTCGCCAAACTGTACAGCCATCACAGAGGGGGATATTAGCACGTTGTCCGTTTAAATGTAACTTTCTTGCCTCCTCCATTGCCTTTGAAGACCATATCTCAGCAATTGTGTTGTGATTTAAATCTCCAAGGGGATAGACGCATTTGGTATCCATACAGCAGATGCCAACTTTGCCATCAGCATGAATGCCCAATGTTCCCCACAGGGATATACAGGGTATCTTATTTATATCTCGTTCATCACCAAACTGCACAACATCGGCGGTTCTAGCCCAGTTGTGGGCCTTCTGTATAGCCACCTGATCGTTATTCGCCAAAAGAGTGCGCCAATGTTTTTCAAACTCTTCTGGTTCTTGAAAATTTAACTCTTGCTGTACCATTAACACCCGGATTTTTAGGTTTGGATGAAATTTATATTACAATAGATTCTCTAAAAAAGCCCATATACGAATCTATACGGGTGGGTTTAAACTTTGATGAAGTTTATGACAATACTTGCTCTTTTATAAAATTAAGAGACCGTTTAAA
>JADFYX010000299.1 GCA_015232795.1 Magnetococcales bacterium | reverse complement strand
ATCAATAATGAAAAAATTGTCCCGTCACATGGCCTTCTCTATAAGCGGTTGATTAGTTTTGGTGTTCCGGCTTTGTTGGTTGCATCTCTGCTTTCTGCTCCCAATGTTGTTTCTGCTGCAGAATCCCCGGAGTCAGCCCCAACTCATATTAGTCAATCATCCATCGACGATTGACACTTTTGACCTAAATTCGGCAGTTAGTGGTACATCAGGTGCGTGGCGATAACGGCCACATCAAGGGTTATACCCTCGGGAGTAAATGAGTGTTACGAGAAGAGGTTTTGGTTGTCGCTGTGGACGGTTTGTATGCCATTGTGAGTAGTCAGCGTAAAAGTGCATGTGGGTCTTGCCATGCAGAGGCTAGCTGTAGTGTTCTATCTGGTGGTAAAACAAAGTATGATACGCAAATTCGCGCCATGAATCCTATTGGTGCTCTGGTGGGTCAGCGTGTTGAGTTGGAAATATCTGAGCAGCAATTTTTAAAAGCCTCCTTTCTAGTATACGTTCTCCCTATAATATACCTACTTTTTTTTGGTGTGTTAGCGCGCCATCTAGCTGTAAATTATTTTGGCGTAGCTCCTCAGGCAGCAGAAGGTATTGGTGGTCTGGCTGGAGTTATTGCTCTGGTGTTGACCTTTTTTGGTCTATCAAAATTAAACAGCCACATAGAAGGGGATGATAGTCGTCGTCCCGTTATCAGAAAAATATTGACTGGCATCTCGCATAATGGTGGATGTTAGCCTTTGAATATCATGAATTATGAGTTAGCAACTCCATTTAGATTTATTACCCAATAAAGCTGTTAGAAACAACCCTCAAGCCCAACTACTGAATTAAGCTAACTTCAGTTCATAACATCATGATGTTGTATAATTAATTTAGCAATAAGGAGTTAGAATGAATATAATGGTTCAGAGACTGTTCGCTAAACGTTTTTCATTTATTTTTGTAACAGCAGTATCTCTGATTTTTTTACTTCCCAATATTAGTGAAGCAACCTCTTTTCCTGATTTAGTGCCACTGGTAAAAAAACTTAAACCTGTGGTGGTAAATATCAGTACCAAACAGACTGTCTCTGCAAAACATGAAGATAGTGAAGATATGCTAGATGGCTTGAAAAATTCACCTTTTGAAAAGTTTTTTCGCCAGTTTCTAGAAAATATGCCCAAAGAGAACTTCTCGACTCGCAGTTTGGGATCAGGTGTATTGATCGACGCTAAAGGGTACATTGTTACCAATGATCATGTGGTTGCCGATGCCAATGAGATAATGGTACGGCTTTTTGATGAGAGAGAGTTTTCTGCCAAAGTTATTGGTCGGGATAAAAAGACCGATCTGGCACTTATTCAAATCCAGGCAGGTGATGATCTGCCAATAGCCACCTTTGGAGATTCAGAAAAAGCGGAGGTTGGCTCCTGGGTGGTTGCCATTGGCAATCCTTTCGGTCTGGAGGCTACTGTTACCGCAGGTATTATCTCGGCTACCGGACGGATGCTTGGCAACGGTCCCTATGATAATTTTTTACAGACAGACGCTGCAATTAATCCTGGTAATTCAGGAGGGCCACTTTTTAATTTAGATGGCGAGGTTGTGGGTATTAATACTGCAATTATGTCCCGCACTGGTGGTAGTATGGGGATAGGTTTTGCTATTCCCGTCAATATGGTAAAATCGGTAATAAAGCAGTTAAAAGAGAGTGGGCGTGTGACCCGTGGTTGGTTGGGGGTACGTATTCAGACTGTTACCCCTGAATTGGCAAAAGCCTTGGGTATGAAGCGTAAATATGGGGCTTTAGTGGCAAGTGTAGAGCCTAACAGTCCTGCGGAAAAATCTGGGGTTTTAGCAGGTGATGTGATCATCCGCTTTGATGGTAGTGAAGTTCACCGTATGAAAGAGCTACCAGCAGTGGTTGCTAAAATTCCTGTTGGCAGGTCGGTTCCAATGGAGGTTTTTCGCGATGGTAAGCGCAAAACCATCATGGTAGAAGTGGCTGAACTTGAAGAGGCAGTCAAGAGCGAAAAATCTGAAAAACATCGTGATAAGATTGCCACTTTGGGAATGACCGTACAGCCATTAACGCCCGCATTGATTGATCAGCTTAACGTGCCAGAAAAAACCGCAGGAGTAGTGGTTTCCGAAGTAACAAAGGATGGTGTCTCCTTTGATGCAGGAATACGTCCTGGTGATGTAATTGTGCAAATTGACCGTAAACCCATGCTTAATTTAGAAGATTTTGATAAGGCGACAAAAGATCGCCCTGCCGGAAGTAGTCTGTTAATACTGCTATTAAGAGCCGGAGACCCCCATTTTATGGCTATTCAAATTAGGCGAAATTAATTAATTTTATAATTTAGCAAGCTATCACTTGTTATTTTGATGGGAATTGTTTATTGTCCCGAATTCTATTATTCATGCCATCTAGCGAAAGAAGTAGGAGAGTGTTTTTGTGAGGATTGACGTTTACGATAACAATGTTGACCAGGCTATCCGGGTACTTAAGAAAAAAATGATCCGTGAGGGTATGTTTAGAGAGATGAAAAAACGCAAGTTTTTTGAGAAGCCATCTGAGAGAAAGCGTCGCAAACAGGCTGAAGCCGTACGCCGCTTGCGCAAGAAAATTCGCCGGACTGTTGCTGGTTAAAACTGCTTTTAATTATGCTGTTAGCTAGTATGTAGCGTGCATTTTTAGGTTTACAATACATATTCAATAAGAGATTTCTCTTTTATTTTTACGCCCCATCGGGTTTTCTCGTTGGGGCGGTTCTGTTTTTGCTCTTTTCTCAAATAAATGCATAGGCCTTGTGGCTTGTTTATTGCAGTCTGACTTTTATCTGTCATCTTTATGTTGGTTAGAAACTACATTAGTAATTGTTCGCTTTAATTGCTTGAAGTAGTTGTAATTTTGATGTATTTTAATGGGCCGTGGCTTTGTTGTAAAAATACAAACAGTCGCGATCATGAAAGTATACTACTATTCAAGACGAAATTTCGTCTTGAAACGGCATCTTATTGGCTGGTGGGTGGTCTTGGTTATGACGGTTCGTTTTATAATTTTTTGTCTGCTCATGTTTATTTTTGCAGCTTGTCAAAGCAAGCCACCAGATTCTGCTGCTCAACATTTGATTTCATCACAAACTGGAGCAGTTAATCCTGGAAAGAAAAAAATAGCCAAAGGTCCTATTCCAGATATTGTTCAGGTTACCCCATTTCTAATAAAACCCACCGATAGCATCCAGGCAGAGCGTTATACAGTTGTTCTCCATAACAAAGTTTTCTTTGGCACCGGGAACATCAAGAATTTCAGGTCGGGGACTTTTAACCGCAAGGTCCATGTTCCAACCCACATGGTGAACCTTATAAACCTTACCCATGCCCCCTTCACCAAGAACACCTGTTACCTCATACATACCCATGATAAAATCACCGATATTCCAGTCAACAGGTACATCGTTGGGATCGCCACCACCACTACGGTTACCAACAAGACGACCACCATCACCTTGGGAGAGTGTAGTAGCCTGAATAATGAATGATGCACCACAGCCGGGACAGTTCATGGACTGCCCTAGATATTC
>JADFYX010000298.1 GCA_015232795.1 Magnetococcales bacterium | reverse complement strand
GGATGATTCCATGCTTGAAAATGGATACCCAGGAAGATATAGACGGATTAATCGACATCATTGATAAAATGATCGATTGGTGGTCGGAAGAGGCACTGGATCATGAGCGTATTGGTGAGTGTATAGAAAGAGTTGGAATGGTTACATTCTTGGAAGCGGCTGGACTGGAAACCACAGTTGATATGGTCGCCCACCCACGGGACAACCCATACTTTAAAGCTGACCATGATCACCAACCAGAAATCAAATCTATAGCCTGATTCCGGCTATTTTGGGAGTAATAAAATGCAAAAGAGAACCTATAAGACACAAGAAACCGGGGTACGTAATCACCTAGATATGCTGCATCCTGTTTCTCGAAAAAACTATGGTAAATGGAGCTATCATGAACGGCCTCGTCCTGGTGTTTTAAAACATGTCGGTTTGAGTGGGGATGTTCTTTTCACCGTTAGGGCTGGCACCCATCGTCAGGTCACCATTCCTATTGTTCGTCGTCTTTGTGCTTTGGCTGATAAATATGCTGACGGACATTTGCGCTGGACCATACGAAATAATGTAGAATTCATGACCCCTAATGAGGCCAACGTAGCTCCTCTCATTCAAGAGTTGGAGGCTTTAGGTCATCCCGTTGGCGGAACAGGGCCATCGGTATCTGCCATAGCCCACACCCAAGGATGGTTGCATTGCGATATTCCAGCAACCGATGCTTCTGGTGTAGCTAAAAGTGTCATGGATGCTCTATATGATGATTTTGTCAAAGAGGAGATGCCAAACCGGGTTCGATTGGCAACCTCATGTTGTGAGATTAACTGTGGTGGTCAGGCAGATTTAGCCATTGTTGTACAGCACACCCGTCCACCCCGTATCAACCATAGTATCTTGCAGGATATCTGTGAGATGCCAAGTGTAGTTGCCCGCTGTCCTGTTGCTGCTATTCGTCCAACAACGGTCAATGGTAAACCCTCATTGATGGTTGTTGAGGAAAAATGCATCTACTGCGGAGCCTGTTTCGGTGCTTGTCCTGCTATGGAGATAAATCATCCTGATTTTTCCAAATTTGCTGTTTGGGTCGGTGGAAAAAACTCCAATGCTCGGACAAAACCCAGCAATATGCGTTTGGTATGCCATGGTTTAGCAAACAATCCTCCCCGTTGGCCGGAAGTGACCCAAGTCATCCAAAATATTTTAGGGGCTTACAAATCTGGTGGCCGGGAATGGGAAAGATTAGGAGAGTGGATCGATCGCATTGGCTGGAAACGATTCTTTGAAGAGACTGGCTTGCCTTTTGATAAATATATGATTGACAACTACCGTCATGCTCGTACCTCTTTCAACCAATCGGCACATATACGATTTTAGAATTTAAGATAGGAGGTTATTGTTATGACTGAAAACAATCCAATTCTAAAATCAGCAAAAGAGTGGAAATTTGAACCATTCGAATTGGAGACAGGGCTGGATCGCATTGTCGCTTATGGAGATCAGAGCGGTAAATGTCCTACCTATGTTGAGAGGACTCCACCCTGTTCTGACGGTTGTCCGGCAGGGGAGGACATTCGTGGTTATCACAACATTATTCGTGGTGTTTGGAAAGCTGAAGATCCTTGGAGTGCCGCTTTTGCCCGCTTAACCAGAACCAACCCTTTTCCCGCAGTCATGGGCCGGGTATGCCCTGCTCCTTGTGAAAGTGCCTGTAATCGGCAGTATAGGGATGAAACTGTTGGCATCAATGCGGTTGAACAGGCCATTGGTGACTATGCCCGCGAAAAAGCACTCTCACTACCAACTCCACCTGCATCTACAGGTAAAAGAGTGGTTATTGTGGGTTCCGGTCCTGCTGGTCTCTCTTGTGCCTATCACCTGCGTATGCAGGGCCATGGAGTGACCATTTTGGAGCGTGATCCCAAATTGGGTGGCATGATGCGTTATGGCATAATGGGTTACAGGGTCAGCCGTAAAGTATTGGACCAAGAGATAAAACGTATTCTTGATCTGGATGTCGAAGTGAAAACCGGTGTTAAAGTTGGTAAGGATCTCACTCTTAACGATCTTCGAGAACAATACGATGCGGTTTTTCTAGCTGTTGGCGCGCAAACCGGACGGAATATCCCTATTCCGGGGGCTGATGGAGCCAGCGTTACCAACGCAATTGAATTTTTGCGTAGTTATGAGTTGGACCATGATAATCACAAAGTTGGTAAACATGTGGTGGTTATTGGCGATGGTGATGTGGCTATGGATGCTGCAAGATTGGCTCTGCGCCGTGGTTCCAAAGCAACATTGCTATGTGGAGTAGCAAGGGAAGAGATGAACGCCTCACAGATCGAGTTTGATGAGGCTAAAGCTGAAGGAACTGACATGAAGTTCCAGACAGGATCGATTGAGGTGCTTCGTGATGCTGCGGGAAACATGACAGGTGTTAAGTGTATCCGTATGGTCCGTAAAGAGAAAGGTGAAGATGGTTGGAACCACAAAATTCCTTTCTTCCGCTATAAATCGGAGCCAGGTAGTGAGTTTGAACTCAATGCCGATATGTTGGTTGCAGCTATCGGGCAAACAACTGATATGACTGGCTTGGATGCTGCCACCCAAAACACCCCTTCTCTAGCAGTTGATTATAATATGCAGATCAACGGCATGGAGGATGTATTTGGAGGCGGAGATGCGGTGCAGATAAGCCTTTTGACTACAGCCATAGGTCATGGTCGCAAAGCTGCTGGTAATATCGGCCTGTTTCTTGACAACAAGCCCTTACCAAAGCGTAGCAGGGTCGAAGTAATCAAATATGAAAAGCTGAAATCAGACTTTTTTGTTAACCAAGAGTCACCAAAACGTAATTTACGGCATATACAAAAAGTTGAAGGAGATTGGGACGAGACTCTTGTTGCCCTATCCCAAGAAGATGCAAAAAAGCAGTCGGATCGCTGTATGAGTTGCGGTATGTGTTTCGAGTGTAACCAGTGTATGCTTTATTGTCCTCAAGAGGCTATTGTAAAATATCGCGACAACCCTGAAGGAGAGGTAATGTATACCCAATATGACCGCTGTGTTGGTTGTCATATTTGTGCTGAAGTTTGTCCAACGGGTTATATTGACATGGGCATGGGAGCTTAGTGGAATGAATTATCCTATCGAAAAATTGGAGCAAGCTATAAAAGAGGCGTCAAACTGGGCGACTACAGGTTGGAGCATGACTTTTGGTTCCAGAAATGTGGCTGTTAACTCGCTAAAAGAGGCCCAAGAGTTAAAAGAAACATTTCCCAACCGTCCTGAAGCCATCAATTATTGGGTTGATGTGGAGACAGTGGGAAAAGAGACTGCCAGCCATGGAGAAAAGGCTAAGGTGGCTCTGCAAAATGGAGAGGTAGCTACGGCTATAAACTCTATTTATTTTGCCCGTTATCTGGAAAAAAGAATTCGCGATAATACCCCCACTTGGGGACCAGTTTATCTAGCTTTAGAAGAGGTCTCTTAACCTTTTATATTACATAAAAAAATGCTGATAGCTTTTTTTTCTGATATCGGTTAAGAACATGAGCAGTCAGGGGTGAATAATATTCTCAAAAAATCCCCCCCACAAAACAAA
>JADFYX010000297.1 GCA_015232795.1 Magnetococcales bacterium | reverse complement strand
CCCGACTCTTTTAGAGCTATTCAACCACCGTTTTTCTGGTATTGCTGCACGTATGGGGGAGACTTTAGTTCGCACAGCTCATTCGGTAAACATAAAAGAACGACTTGATTTTTCTTGCGCTCTGTTTGACGAAAAAGGTCAGCTTGTGGCAAATGCTCCCCATGTTCCGGTCCATCTTGGGGCTATGGGGGCAACGGTTTGTGCTTTGCTAAATAGCAGATCTAAAAGCTTGAAACCCGGTCAAGTTTATGTCTCAAACGACCCCAGTCAAGGGGGGTCTCATCTGCCGGATATTACGGTAATTACCCCAATTTTTCGTAACGGTATTTTACGGTTTTTTGTCGCTTCCCGTGGTCATCATGCTGATATTGGCGGTATTTCTCCCGGCTCTATGCCACCTTTTGCCAAAACTTTGTTGGAGGAGGGAATTGTATTAAGTAATGCGCTGTTGGTAAATAAAGGGGAGTTTTGCCAGGAGCAGATAGTAAAAGCCCTCAGCCGTCCACCATATCCTGCCCGAAATATACCAGAACGCCTGTCGGACTTACGCTCTATGGTAGCTGCTGGTGAACGGGGTGTGCAGGAGTTGACAGCCCTTTGTGAAAAATATGGTGATGATGTTGTTATAAGCTATATGGGTTATATGCGGGCAAATGCCAGCCATGCCATGGAGGCAGTTTTAGCCAAATTTTTAGATAATAAACCCTCATGGAAGGGTAATTTTGCGGACTATCTAGACGGTGGCGAAAAAATTGCGGTTGATATTAAAATATTTCGCACAAAAAGCGGTGTGCCACATGCAGATATAGATTTTACAGGTACAGCTCCACCCCACAATGGCAATCTAAATGCTCCCACAGCTATATGCAGGGCAGCAGTGCTATATGTTTTCAGGACACTGATAAGTCAAAATATCCCCCTTAACGATGGTTGTTTGCAGCCAATAACCATTAAAATTCCCCCAAACTCCCTGCTAAATCCCCCTGCCAACAGTGCGGTATCCGGGGGTAATGTTGAGACATCCCAAAGAGTGGTAGATGTGCTATATGGTGCTTTGGGTATGGTAGCAGCTTCCCAAGGAACCATGAATAACTTTTTATTTGGCAATATTGATGGTTCCGGTGCTCAATATTACGAAACCATTGCTGGTGGTTCTGGGGCAATAGAGGGGCAAAACGGTGCCTGTGGGGTGCAGGTCCATATGACCAACACCCGCATGACCGATCCAGAGGTACTAGAACAGCGTTTTTCCCAGATAAGGTTAGAGAGATTTTCCCTACGTAAAGGCTCAGGAGGCAAGGGAAAATGGCGAGGTGGTGATGGAGTTGTACGCACCTTCTATTTTACCGCACCATTGACCATTACTCTCCTCTCGCAAAGACGAAAATATCAACCCTATGGTTGTCAGGGAGGTCAGCCTGGTAAAAAGGGAGAAAATCTTTTTTGGAGTTCAGGAGACAAGAAGCCAAAATTACTTGGAGGAAGCTTGCAAAAAAATGTAAAAGCCGGAGACCGCCTGGAGATAAAAACTCCTGGGGGTGGTGGTTTTGCTGCGAGAGATATTTCAGATTAATTTTTATTAATATTCGATATTGACGGGTATATCTCCAGTTGTTTGGTGCCGATAAAATATATTAGCACCTCATCAGGAAACCATTTTGCCTTTGATCTCCTCTAAAGTTTACTTGGTAAGCTAGTAAATTTTTATTTTGGTTGTTAAATTAATTAAGCTATATACTTAACAATAACTGCCTTATCTAAAACAGTTAGGAGATGAATATGATAGTTGGCGTGCCAAAAGAGGTGAAAAACAGTGAATATCGGGTATCCCTAACGCCGGGAGGAACTGAAATTTTAACTGCAAATGGTCATCAAGTTTTAGTGGAGTCAAAAGCTGGAGTTGGCAGTAATTTTTCTGATGAGGAGTACCTAAAAGCTGGAGGGGAAATTGTCGCAAAACCTGAGACTATTTTTGCAAAAGCCGAGATGATAGTTAAAGTAAAAGAGCCTCAACCTCATGAAATAGAACAGCTTCAAAATGGCCAAACCCTGTTTACCTTTTTCCATTTTGCTGCAAGTAAAGAGCTTACTTTAGCAGTAAAAGAGTCTGGTTGTGTGGCGATAGCCTATGAGACCGTAATGCTACCCGATGGTCAGCTACCACTATTAACCCCTATGAGTGAAGTCGCGGGACGTTTAGCAGTGCAGCAGGGTGCTAAATATATGGAAAAAATCAATGGTGGTGCCGGAATATTAATGGGAGGTGTGCCGGGGGTGGCTCCTGCTAATGTGGTGGTACTCGGCGGTGGTGTTGTGGGAACCCAATCAGCTACTATTGCTGCTGGCATGGGTGCAAAAGTAACGGTGGTGGATATATCTCTTAAGCGACTACGTTATTTAAGTGAAGTTATGCCTGTTAACGTTACCACCTTAATGTCAGACCCCTATAATATAAAAAAAATTTTACCAAATGCTGACTTGGTAATAAGCGGAGTATTAATACCCGGCTCCCACGCCCCATGTCTGGTAACAAGAGATATGATTTCTGCTATGAAAGATGGTTCGGTGATAATAGATGTAGCTATTGATCAAGGTGGGTCTATGGGGACTTCGCGGCCGACAACTCATCAAGAGCCAGTTTATATTGTAGATGGAGTATTGCACTACTGTGTAACCAACATGCCGGGTATTGTCCCGGTTACTTCCACGCAGGCTCTCACCAATGCCACTTTCCCCTATGTGCTAAAGCTGGCAAATATGGGTTATAAGGAAGCTATAGTGCAGGATTCTGCCCTTTTAGCTGGAGCCAACATAATTTGTGGGGAGATCACCTGTGATAGCGTTGCTAAAACTCTGGCATAGCTTTTTTTCAACAGACTCACACAACAATATCTACAACTAGCCCAGTTAGTTGTTGTGCTGGTTTAAACCAAGAAATATTTTTTACATGTAGTGGTGGTAACAACATGTTGCGAATGTGGGTAGCTAGTAGATATTTTTCTTCATTTTGTGGTGTTCGTAAACCATGTTTTCTCTCTTCTAGACGATCCTCATTCAAGGCTGTTGATATCTCAACCTCTTTTAATGATTGGATACCACCCACAGCAAACGTCTTATTATTATCTGTCTGAATTGCTTGTGTTTTATCTTTTCTGGCAGCAGCTCGCTGCAATCCTGTACGCAGACCAAAAACAGTTATAGTTTGTAGATAGTTTATCATATTTTCTGCTCCTTGAGCTTTTGGCAGCAACTCTACGAGCAATTTTAAAAACTTTGGCAAAGCTACTGCCCATACCACTTCGACAGCAATATTTTATGTTCAGTTCAGTTCACTTTACCTTTTGGCAGCAATTATCTGTGTTCAGCTCATTGAGAGAGGTAATTTGCTTAATCGAGATATTAAACAAATTAATTGTGAACATTGTTGCAACTTTATTGTCTTATGTATTAAGGAGCATGATGACGAGTGCAGCAGGAAATCGTCCCCTAAGTGACGTACCGGAGTATTATTCAGGAACTTTGCCAGGTTTCTTCAACAAACCCAAAAACCCTACCATCTATTTTGTCATAGCCTTGGTGGCTTGCTTGCCC
>JADFYX010000296.1 GCA_015232795.1 Magnetococcales bacterium | reverse complement strand
CTGCCAATATTTCTAAAAATTGATAGATAACCCAATTTTTCCAGCTCATAATAGGTAAGAAGCATGGTTGGCTTGATTTTGGTGGTAGACAGAGGGGTAAATATTCTCTTCTCTTTTTCCCTTGGCAGAGCCATTCGCAGATCTTTGGTGAGCAACATGGGATTTTGAATATTATAAATCTGATGCCATGCAGCATACTGCTTGGGGTGAAAATGGCCCATTTTGGCATCAGAGTTCATAATGATGAGAACTTTAAAAGAATCCAACCCGCGTTTATAAGCTCGGCTCTCCTCAAGGGCCGAAACCATATCTGACAAACAGGTAATTTGGATAATTTCACGATCATCAAGGTTTAGGTTATCCACAATCTGCCTGACATCGATTTTCAACCCCTCTTTAACCGTATCATAATGCAGGGTCAACCCACCGTAACCTTTACCTTCAACCTCGGCAAACCATTCATGATGTAATAAAGCAGAGAGCATAACCAAATCTGGCTCCTCCCCCAAATAGCCAAGCATACGTCCTCCATACAGGGGGTGTAGTTGGATTTCATGCCACTGCTCGGTGTTGAGTTTACCGGGCCAGTTAAGGGTTTCTAATTTTACCTGAGCTTTGCCAATGTCATGATTAAGAAGTGCAAGAGCAGCCTTAACAATCTTAGGGTTACTCCACCCCATATGCCTCCCTATGGCCATCACCTGAAATGCCGCTATAAGACTATGGCGAGCGGTACTATTGTGATGTTTGGTTAAAGCAACTAGCTTTTGGGTGGCGTTTTCACTAAAAAGACCATCAACTTCATCAAGATTATCCCTAATCAGCTTCTCCATAGTATGGAGATTCTCCCGGTTTTTCAGGGTTTGCGTGATTTGGTCTATATCTCCATCTTCACTTTTAAATACATTATCTATAACGGCAAATGTTTTATTGACATGTTCAATAGTGGCATAAACAGATTTTTGCTCTATGGACTCAGCATGGAGTTTATCGATATCTCTGCGCTCTAATTTTGCAAGTAGCTCTTTGTTTATAGTGGTGTACTGGCTTACAAGTATGGTGTTTTCACCAGGAACATGTATATCACGAGACAGACGCATATTTTCCAGTATTGCGGGGTCAGAAATCAGATATTCCCCATTTTCTAAATTATCGGTCGCAATCTGATCATTCGTCATGAACTGAAGTTCCCTTAAAAGTGCAAACCTGTAGTACCATAAGAAAATTTTTCATCACCCAAAACATCAACCTATTACAGGTATGAACCTTAATTATTACACTTTTTGCACATTTTTCTCAAGTTAAACAGCTTTAGTCTATTATATTACTATTTAATGAGAGTCTGTTAGACGTAATCCTTGCTGGATATTTTAGCCGATTTTTGCTAGTTTCATACTTTGTTAAAGTAAATTAGGGAAATATAATATTTTAGAACGGGCTTTGACTTTGCCCGGATGTTTAACGATATACCGACATCACACCTTTTATAAATTGGTTAAGGTTTAAAAAATGTATGAGATACCAGAAGAACCAGAAATATCAGATCAAGTTAAACAAGAGCTACTCTCTGATAATTTTCCAGGAATATCACCAGAGGATACTGTTAGTGTCCTGCCATTTTTGACCTCCTCAAATTATCAGAAGGATACGATGATATTTACCGAAGGAGATGTTAGCGAATTTATCTGCATTATTGTTTCAGGAGAAATTATTGTAGTTAAGGAAGACTCTAAACATTTAAGGTTCGACTCTAATTATGAACATCAAATAATCACAAGGCTTCATAAAGGTCAGCTTTTTGGTGAGCTTGCCTTTATTGATGAACTGCCACGTTCAGCATCTGCTGTAACGGTGTCTGAAACAGTTGTCATTAAGCTAGATAGGGATAATTTTGATAAAATGAGAGATGAACATCCACGTCTTTGGGGAAATTTCATCTTGAGTATCAGCAAACTGGTCTGCACTCGGCTACGCAGATCTGGAGGGGCATTGGTGGACTTACGCTTAAGTATAGACTCTGCCCTATCTGCCTTATCCAATTAGAATCGTAATTAACAGATCCACCCCCCACCCAACACCCTGTCGCCTTCATACAGAACACAGGCTTGACCTGGGGTGATTGATTTTTGTGGAGTAGCAAATTGCAAATGGGCAGAAGAGACATCGGAAGCTGGTGAAATAGTGGCAGGAACAGGATCAGAGGCATAGCGTATTTTGGCTTGCACCTCTCTTGGCCCATCAAGTTTACGCCTTGATAGCCAGTTTAAATCTTTAATGGTTAAAGAGTCGCCATACAGAGCAGACTGGGGCCCTACTACCAACAGATTTTTCTCACTTATTATTTTTACCACATACAGAGGTTTAGGAGCAGATATTCCCAGCCCTTTACGTTGACCTATGGTGTGATTGCCCAACCCTTGATGCTCACCAAGAACTTTACCTGTAAGATCAACAATAGAACCTGGAGTGGCTGCTGAACTGCCTTCTCTTATAAAAAAAGCCTTATAATCACCATCTGGAACAAAACAGACATCCTGGCTCTCTCTTTTTTGGGCTAGATGCAGATTAAAGCGATTGGCAAGATTACGGGTTGCGTCTTTGGTTAGTCCTCCCAAGGGAAAATCTATATTACGCAGTTGGGCTATGGTAGTAGCAAAGAGAAAATATGATTGATCTTTAAAACGGTCCACACCCCGGTATAGTAGAGGATGACCGTTATCGTCTTCTTTGCGTATGGCATAATGTCCCGTTGCCAGATAGTCAACCCCCAAAGAGAGAGCTTTATCAAGAAGAGTTTCAAATTTTAAACGTTGGTTACAACGCACACAGGGATTTGGGGTTTGTCCTGCGGCATAAGAAGATAAAAAATCAGCAACTACCGCTTCCCGAAATTTTTCTTCTAGGTTAACAATATAAAAAGGGATATCCAATCGTTGGGCTACCTGCCTGGCATCATAAAGATCTTGGGTAGCACAACAGGTACGACTAGAAGGGGCAAACTCTTCACCATGATCCCAAAGTTGCATGGTCAAACCTATTACCTCGTGCCCCTGATCCACCAACCAAGCAGCAGCAGTGGCAGAGTCAACTCCCCCCGACATGGCTATGGCAACTTTTTTTCTCATAATGAACTTCTTTTTAAAAATATTTTGGTTAGCATTTCTATGTTCAAACCTTTTACAACTCTTTTAAATGCAAACAGAATCGGGTAGAATTGGCAAAGTTACAATAATTTTTAATATTCCAAGATTTAGTTTGTGAGAGGGTTTTTAATAATGTGTGGCATCGCAGGTTTTATATCAAAAGATTTAAACTCACAAACAAATAATTTTTCATGGATTCAAGATATTGCCAAGAAACTTGTCACGGTTGCAACTGGTAGTGATTCTGTTGAGGAGATATCAGGGTTAATTTTAATCCTAAGAGAAAACTTTACCGAATTGATGTCCCTTGCCACACATCAGGCAATTTCCAACAATCCTGATCTTTACAAAGATGTAGAGTTTATCATTTCATCTTTTAAAAAGCACGAAACCGCATTGGTAGAACTATCCCATACTGGAAGAACAGATCTCGACCCGGTAATTGAAGG
>JADFYX010000295.1 GCA_015232795.1 Magnetococcales bacterium | reverse complement strand
CCTTGGGCTTTGCCCAAACCCACAAGGGAGATAATCTCCCTTGACCCATAATAATAAAAGCTTTTCTAACTTATACAATTTATAAATGGTGCAACCATAATTAAACAATTTTCTTTTTAATTATCTTCATCATCTCAGCACGAACTTTTTTTAATGATGGGTTTTCATGGCTCTGGAAGGCTACAGGGCGACAAAAACGCATAGCCTGCACCCCTACTCTGGCTGACAGCAGACCATTTGCCATACCCTGCCCAGCTTTGGCAAAAAGCACCGCGGTTACTGAATTACCCAACGATTCTGCAACTTCATCGGTTAAAAAATCGGTGGTTGCACTAGCCACCATACCAGCTAGAACCTCTTGCATCAGGGTGATGGTGCCAAAAAAACCGGGGCGAAAACCGTACAAGGTGGAAATTTGCCGTACCATATGTACATTACGCCAGAAAAATAGTAAGGCATCCAACCACGCCATGGGGCTTAAAGCTGTTAACAGGGCTGCTACCGCAGAGTTTTCCACAACAATATCATAGGCTTTTTTGTCTAAGGCCGAAAGCACATTTTTCGAGAAAAGATCCAAAATTTCCCGGTCTTGCAGATTAACATCTATGGAATCCTGAAAACTGTGCCACCCCTCGTACAGCTCTTTACGATCTACATAAAACCTCATAATATCAGTAGTAAAGGAGATAGCATTGCCGTGGGCGTTATTACTAAAAAGTTTTATCCCCTGATTTTGCGATGAGTATATTTTTTGTATGGAACGATAGGCTCTTAACTCCCTAAAGATTAAAATCAGTAACGTAACCCCTACTCCCCCAGCTACTACAGAAAAAAGCCAACCTAAAATTTCATGCCTGCTAAACTGATTGGCAACAAAAAGCAGCGTATCTTGCACCACAACTGCACTCAAAAAAAACAGGCTTAAAACAACAAACCAACGAAAAACCCGGTTTTTCTCCCTCTTTTTTCTCTCAACAGCATACTCTTGAGCTTGTTTAACCTCTGCAATTGTAGTTGCTGACTCATCAAGAACGGCATCCCCTTCTTGTAGCTCACCCGGTAGCAGCAATGGGGATACGTTGTGTTGAGGGGCAGTGTTTGTTTTAACTGGGCCATCATCATCACCCACAGTGAACATGGCAGGAGGTTGCCACTTAACCTCGGAACTCATGACAATTTATCTCCCAAGAGAAATTCTATAGCTTGATCCATACGCAAATGGGGAATTGCTCCCCCACTAACATGAGGTTGTGGTTGAAAATCAAGAAAGTTAAAGCGATTTTCCTCCCAATCAGAAATGGAAGGTATAGTTTCAGGAATCTCCCCGGGAAATAGCATAACCTCCTCGCTACGACCTATTGGCACACCCTTTACAAATGATAAACGCCTACCGTGATGCTCCCTTACCACCGTTTGAGTGCAAACTACAGATGAAATTGCCAAAGTCTTCACCTCCACACCCTGGAAGACCGCTTCATTTACTGGTCTCACCACCATGCGGTTTAAAAGTCGCTCTAAGTTGGGATGCTGGTTAGCTGCAACATGATCTGCCTTGGTGGCAACAAACAGCAACTTATCAATTTTTGGCTGAAACAGACGAGTTAAAAGGTTTGAGCTACCATAAGAAAAACTGTTTAATATCCCCTGCAATGCCACCTGCATATCGGCAAAACTCCCAGCACCATGGTTTAAGGCTTTTTGCATATCCACCAGAACAATCTGCCGATCAAATTTAGAAAAATGGTCATAATAGAATTTTTTAACAACCAACTCTTTATAAGACTCAAAGCGTTTCTCCATAACTTCATAAAGACTTTGTTTCGCTGGACTTTTCCCCCCTGCTAGCAAAGGGCAAAATGTCAGTATGGGGGCATCTTTAAGATCCCCAGGAATTATAAATCGCCCTGGTTGCAGATAACTTAATCCGGTATTCTGCGCTCGGCACTCATGTAAAAATATGGTAAATAACTGGCTCGCCCTCCGCATAGTCTCTTCATCAGCACTGCGGTTAACATCAACACCCTGCAAAAACTCCAACCAAGGGGCTGCAAAGGCCGCTCTAGGCTCTTGCTTGCAAAACTGCATGAGCTGCTCAGACCACTCAGCAAAGCTAAGGTTGAGCAGAGGCAGATCCAAAAGCCATTCACCAGGATAATCAACAATATCCAGATATAGAGTTGCAGTTTTTGTAAACTGCCTACTGATAAAACCAGAAGGTTGAAAACGGATAGCCAAGCGGATTTCACTCAAACCATCAGTGGCCCTTGGAAACTCTGGCTTTTCCCCGGTTAAGGTGGCGGCAAATTGATCATACTGAAATGCAGGTATCTCCATGTTGGGCTGCAACATGGTTTTAGTACCCAAAAAGCGTTTATCGGCAACCACACTAAAAAAAGGCAAATTGGCCCCGTCCAAACCGTGTAAAAGTTGATGAATTAAAGAGGTGATAAATGCTGTCTTACCACTACGACTCAACCCGGTAACTGCCAACCTAACCCGGCGATTCATAGCTAAATGGGTAAGATTATCAACAGCCTTTTGCGACTCGGCAAGAAGACCAGACATAGAGAGGTTTTTAAGTGGCGACATTGTGTATCCCATAAAACAGTCAAAAGCAGCATCAACCCGACCCTGCCAAATTTCATTAATCAGGATAATACCCCTTAGCCCAAGGCACAAGTATTTGTTATTTCGCGATGAAAATGACGGTTTGATCAGCTTTTAAAAGGGAGTAATAAGCAACATTGAATTGCCAGCTTGTTATTGGTTTGCTATAGCTTTATCAATCTCATCCAAAATCCGGCGGGCAAAACTGCTATAACTTTTTCCTTCGCAGATCTGCTCCACTGGTTTGGTGGGTAGTTTAGAAATACAGCTCCGCAAATCTTCTTTTGTACGATACCATAAGCATGAATTTTCCCATGGAATGTTCTGTGATGGTTGTCGACAATCATAAACAATAGGAATAGAGCCACAGGAACTAGCCTCAGCCAATCTTTGACTGCCTAAATCAAAAGGGTGAGGAACAAGGGTATAAAGTGCGGAATTATACAATTTTGCGACTTTGGGACCATGGGGTATCTCGCCTTTAAAAAATGGCTTAACCACACTGTTCTTTTCCCAATATCGTCCATACACCTCTACTTCAATATTATCGGCAAGTTCACACAACCACTGGACAGATATTTCCCGTACCACAAAGTGCCAAAAATCATAAAAAATTGTCTCTTTATTAAACCCAGATGATTTACTAAAGCGATCTAAAATTTCATCAGTCATAGCTTCACCAGATTCAAAGTGAGCTATCAACTCTGCAACCAATTTTTTTATCTGGGGTGTGTCATGGATTGAGCCAATGTAAGATGAGGCGATAATAATTACTTTTTTGCCCCTACTCTCATGTTTATTATTGAATATATCTTCATTATAGCAGAATCCCTGCCGTGAAATTTTTGTTGCTCCAGTTTTTTTTAAATATTCGTCCAGCTTACTGTCATTGGAATAAATCAGATCACGTTCCCGCCACAAAATAGGTGTCCCTTCTATAATCTCTGGCATAGGGTCCTGCCACCAACTAACTATAAATGTATCTTTGTTAGAAAGTGTATTA
>JADFYX010000294.1 GCA_015232795.1 Magnetococcales bacterium | reverse complement strand
ATTCCCGTTGACGGAGTTGTAAAAGAGGGCAACTCCACGGTTGATGAATCTATGCTAACAGGGGAACCTCTTGGGGTTAGCAAAAAACCTGGGGATGAGGTTGTAGGAGGCACTATAAATCAAAGTGGCTCTTTTAATTTTACCGCCACAAAAATAGGCAACGATACAGTTTTAGCGCAAATTGTTGCTATGGTACAGCAAGCCCAAGGGGCCAAACCACCTATAGCCCGTTTGGCAGACCAAATAGCCGCCGTTTTTGTGCCGGTGGTCATAGGCATTGCCAGTGTTACCTTTTTGGTCTGGTGGTTTTTTGGTCCAGAACCTTCCCTTACCTATGCCCTTTTAAACTTTGTCTCGGTATTGATTATAGCTTGCCCATGTGCCTTGGGACTAGCCACACCAACTTCTATAATGGTTGGCACTGGCAAGGGGGCCGAGAACGGTATTTTAATTCGCGGAGGCGAATCTCTGGAGATAGCCCACAAACTTGATACCGTAGTTTTCGACAAAACAGGAACCCTTACAAAAGGCAAACCCGTTGTTACCGACTGGAGTGGAGATAAAGATAGCCTGACCCTGTTAATAAGCGCTGAACAAAAATCCGAACATCCCATAGCCGAGGCCATTGTCGCCCACGGAGTTGAACAAGGGATTTCTCTGGATCAAGTAGAAGCATTTGCTGTAACTTCCGGCAAAGGTATAACAGCTACAATTGCTGGCCAAACCCTTTTAGCAGGAACCAGACTGTTTATGGATGAATCCGGTGTAGATATTGCGTCGCATTTAGAATCCATGACCACACTTGAGACCCAAGGTAAAACTGCTATTTTGGTCGCTGTTGATGGTAAAGCTGTTGGGGTATTAGCTGTGGCAGATACAGTTAAAAAAGAGAGCAGACAAGGGGTAGACAGACTAAAACAGATGGGCATTGAGGTTATAATGCTCACCGGGGACAATCAACGCACCGCAAAGGCAATTGCAAGCCAACTTGGTATAGATAAAGTAATAGCAGAAGTGTTGCCAAGCCATAAGTCTGAAGAGATAGAACGGCTGCAAGCTAGGGGTAAGATTGTTGCGATGGTTGGTGACGGTATTAACGATGCTCCTGCTCTTGCCCGTGCTGATGTTGGTATTGCCATAGGCACAGGAACCGATATTGCCATGGAGTCATCTGACATTACCCTTATGCGTGGTGATCCCCGCAGTGTAGCAATAGCAATTCAGCTCTCTCGTGCTACCATGGGAAATATAAAACAGAATCTTTTTTGGGCTTTTGCCTATAATATTATTTTGATACCATTAGCCGCTGGAGTGTGGTTTCCATGGTTTGGTATTTTATTATCACCAATATTTGCCGCCGCTGCCATGGGTCTCTCTAGTGTTACGGTTGTCAGTAATGCCTTGCGACTTAAAAATTTCAAGCCTAGCTAATTGAGCCGTTTACGCTGTATACAACACTCTGACACAAAACAAAAAATTCTCAAACAAAAAAAACGCCTACCCCACAAAATCTACCACAAACCAGTAACAGAGTAGACTTTTGCTATGCCTTGTTGAGCAAGTCAAGTATTGCTTACCCCACAGCCACAAAAACTGACCACAATTCAAACTATCATGCTGATTTGAATAGATAAATTTGTTATAATCATCTCCAGATCAATACTTATTACCGTCAAATTTGTCAACCAAAGGAGATAATGGAAATTCTATGGCAAAAATCTCTACACCCTTTCTGCTCTCATGGGATTCTATCGCTGCCCGTACCGACCTTGATCGCTTTTTCCTTGTTCGAGATAACATCCCAGATGGAAAAATAATCCAGTACTTGGAGGTAATGCGGAGAAACGGACGCAACGATTATCCAATACTACCCATGTGGAATGCACTCATTGCCGGAATCGTTTTCCAACATCCATCCATTGAACATCTGATTCGGGAATTATCCCGAAATCCATCACTTCTTGAAGCCTGTGGTTTTAACCCTGTTCCTATTCAGAAAAAGCCTGAAGCCACGCTGGATTACAATGAAGGAGAGCAACGCGCAAAAATTGTTTGGCTAAAACCAGATGATCCCGTATACAAGGTCCCGGACAGTTGGAATTTTTCACGTTTTCTGAAGAATGTCATTGAGTTGGAAGAGTGCCTAGGCATGATTTCCAACCTATCTGTTCTTTTGCGTGGTCAACTCATGGAAGAGTTGCCTGATTTCGGTCTCCATTTGGGTTATGACGGCAAAGCCATTCAAAGTCACTCCACAGGTCAAATTAATCAAGAGACCAAACAAACATCAGATCCAGATGCAGATTGGGGAAAACACGAAACCAGAGGTATCGATTCCAAAACCGGAAATCAATGGAATAAAATCAAATCATGGTTTGGCTACAATCTTCATCTTATTGCTGACGTCAAATATGAAATTCCGGTGGTTTTCGAGATAACACCAGCTTCCCATTCCGAACAAACCACCTTAAAAAAGCTAATCCATGCTACCTTTGGACAGGATCCAATTTTGGCTGGTCGTTGCCGTGATTTCGTTGCTGACCGTGGCTTAGACAGTGCTGGAATCAAGAAAACGCTCCTGGATGAGTACAATATTCGCCCCGTCATAGATACACGCCAACTCTGGAGAATTGAGAGGAATAAACCCGATTTTGACCCATCTAAACCAATCATTCGACCTCTTTTTCCAGACCGTAATGACACTATTTTCTTTTCCGAAAAAGGCAACATCCATTGTGTTTGTCCCGCTACCAAAACATTGCGCCCGTTGACGTTTCAGGGTTTTGAAGCAGATAGAAAAACTCAAAAATTCCGGTGTCCTGCAGCAGCTAACAATGTTGTGTGTTCAGGACAGGAACTATGCCATACCGCAGGAGGAGTTCACCCTGGACCTTTCGGACGTACTGTCCGAGTTCCAATAGACAAAGACCGCCGCATATTTATGCCAACACCTTATGGCACCAAAAGTTGGGAACAAACCTACAATCGGAGAAGTGCCATAGAGCGTATCAACAATCGAATCGATAACAATTTCGGATTTGAACTCCACTTCATTCGGGGCATATCCAAGATGAAAACTCGAGTTGGTCTGGCTTTGGCTGTTATGATGGCAATGGCTTTAGGACATGTTCGAGAACAGCGAGAAGATCAAATGCGATCTTTGGTTAAGCCAATTCCGATTGTCGCCTAAAAACTTATCATCACCATCTACTTTCCCTTGATCTCAATCCTGAGTTCAACAGTAGCCCCTGCTCAAAATTTGCTGAATTGAAAAACTGTTTTTTGACTCGTTACATGCTATTTTTAATCCGTAGTTGAGCCAAGGGTGGTCATCAGGAATAAATTTTATTAATCTCAGAACTCCTGACCCCACATTTCTTTTCTTGTAATAAATATTGCACCCAACTAACCGTAATTTAACAAATTATTATGGGTTACATATGATTATTGATAAATTGACTTGGCTGGACAGAGAGAATTTGAGATGATCCTGTTTTTATGGCGATGGCCCTACTAGTGGTCAAGAATGAACATTTTATGAGCCGATGACAGGTGTTGCTATGCCCCAAATGCATTTGCCGATTTTCCCGGAAGGTGTGACTCATATCAACCAACTGATTGCTTTTGAAAAGCGAG
>JADFYX010000293.1 GCA_015232795.1 Magnetococcales bacterium | reverse complement strand
AAGGTGACTGCGATTTCCCCTGATACACTAGATAAATCAATATCTTACGCCATGCACGCACCGCCAACTGCCAAATCCAGGTTAAAAGATTGCAACCGTATGGCGGAAAGTTCTAGTTAAGCAGGAATCGCAAAAGCTGGTTGGAAGGCTCCTTGTGCAACATATGCTTCGGTTGTTTGTTCTGCTACTTCTTGTGTGCCTTCGACAAATTCCCAGGCATCTTTTTGCGCTAAAAGGCTGTTTAAAAGAGCGTTATTTAAGGCGTGACCTGAACGAACCCCTTTAAAATGGCCTTGAACTGGGTGGCCAAGTAGGTAGAGGTCGCCAATAGCATCAATTATTTTGTGCCGTACAAACTCCTGTTCGTAGCGTAGTCCGCCCTCATTTAAAATTCTAAAATCACCGATAACTATGGCGTTATCCAAAGAGCCACCTTTGGCTAGCCCGTTAGAGCGGAGCATCTCCATATCTTTTAGAAAGCCAAAGGTTCGAGCACGGCTGACATCTTTGATAAATGTTGTCTCGCTGATATCCATCTCCAAACCCTGCTGAGAGATGATCGGGTGGTTGAAGTCAATTAAAAAACTGATTTTAAAGTGGTCAAGAGGTTCAAAACTTGCAGATTTTTCACCATCTTTAACGGTGACTTTCTTTTTGATGCGAATCCATTTTTTTGGCAGTTTTTGCTCAACAACACCAGCACACTGGATGAGAAATACAAATGGAGCAGCGCTGCCGTCCATAATTGGTACTTCTGGGCCGTCAAGGTCAACAAATGCGTTGTCTACACCCAGACCTGCAAATGCAGCCATAAGGTGTTCAACGGTTGAGACCACATCTCCCTGAGAGTTGGCAACAGTAGAGCAGAGGCGAGTGTCTGAAATATTGGCAACATTTGCAGGAACCAATGCGCCGTTTAAATCAGTACGGTGAAATATAATACCGGTATTTTCAGACGCAGGCCGGATGGACATATAGACCTTGCGACCGCTATGTAGTCCTATACCAGTACAGCGAATGGTGTTTTTTAGTGTGCGTTGTAAATACATTTGGTGGTTTTTCCGTTTATTGATTGTGTAAAAAATAAACCTTGGGAGCTAAAGAGTAATGTTTGCTATTGATCTCTGTATTTCCCTATCCCTAGCTTTCAATAAGCATGTTATGTGCCAAAACTAGGTGATGTAATTTAGCACCACATCACAATAATATAACACACTATTGGGTTTATATGAAAGAAAAAAACCCTGACCACTTCATGGTTGAACTTTTTCACAGTTATAAGTTGCTGAATATGTGAGTATTATTCTGTTGGCTGTCTAAATGGAAATTGTTCTTGAAAAATATAAATGTGTGATATTAACAACAAAAAATCCACCGGATGGTGGATTTTTTGTCACAATTTTATTTTGTAAACATGATAACAGGAGATCAATCCATCTGTCGACGTAAGAATGTTGGCACATCAAAAGAGTCAAGCTGATTTATATCGTCTAAACTTTGACCTTTAAAGCGAGTATTGTCAACTTGACGACGGGGTTTGCTACTTTTTTTGCCTTTTTCAGATGAAGAGTTAGAATCAATAATAGAATCATTTGAGGCCGCAAGTGGAGGCTGTCTTGATGATAAACGGGATTTTGCTGACATTTTGTTGGGGAATGCCACTGTTTCTGCCCCGCCAATACCTGTGGCAACAACAGTTACTCTCACAGAGTCTTCCATGGATTCATCGAGAACAGCGCCAAACACAATATTGGCATCTTCATGGGCCATATCACGAATAACAGTGGCCGCTTCATCAACCTCTTGCAGGGCCAGATTATAACCACCTGTAATGTTGATCAATACGCCTCTGGCACCGTGAATTGATACATCATCCAATAGAGGGCTGGATATAGCGTTGGTTGCAGCATCCAAGGCTCTTGTGTCGCCAGTGGATTCTGCCGCACCCATCATGGCCTGTCCCATCTCGTCCATAATGGTTCTGACATCAGCAAAGTCAACATTTATAAGGCCGGGAATAGTAATGAGATCGGTAATGCCTCTAACCGCCTGCTGTAACACATCATCAGCTTTACGGAAGGCATCAAGAATTGTAGTATTTTTGCCGACAATTGATAACAGTTTTTGGTTGGGAATGGTAATTACAGTGTCCACTTGGTCCCGTAACAAGGCGAGACCTTCATCAGCAAGTTGCAGACGGCGTTTACCCTCAAAATTAAAAGGTTTGGTGACGACAGCTACAGTCAAAATTCCCATCTCTTTGGCTACTGAGGCTATAATCGGTGCTGCGCCAGTTCCGGTGCCACCACCCATACCTGCGGTGATAAATACCATGTCGGCTCCAGTAAACATCTCCTGGATACGATCACGACTCTCTTCCGCTGCTCTCATACCAACCTCTGGCTTGGCTCCAGCACCTAATCCACGGGTAACGGCCTCACCAATTTGTATTCTAGTAGGGGCAAGGTTGCGTGATAGAGCCTGGGCATCAGTGTTGGCAACAATAAATTCAACACCTTCCAGTTGTGACTGGATCATGTTGTTGATGGCGTTGCCTCCACCACCTCCTACGCCGACAACTTTAATCCGTGCTTCCAACGGTGCGCTGGTCTCAAACTCAATTGCCATCTTTATATTCCCCTCTCAGTCTCAGTCTTTAAACGACCAGGACACTTATTAAAAAACATCACTAAGCCATGCTCGCATACGCTGTACTATTCCTTGAACACTGCCAACTTCATCTGGGATGAAACGTTTGGACATATCTCGTTCATTGCGACTCGCAAACAGTACCAGCCCAACAGCGGTTGCATATACCGGGCTTGCTACAACATCATTTAAGCCACCTACACCTTGCGGTATTCCCCGGCGAACAGGTTTGTTGAAAATCTCTTCAGCCAACTCTACCATGCCTGTGGTGATTGCAGAGCCACCAGTAAGGACAATACCAGCAGTAATATGTTCTTCATAGCCAGACTGGGCAATTTCCCGATTAACCAGAGTGAAAAGCTCTTCAACCCGTGGCTCAATTATTTCAGCTAAAATATGCCGAGCCAAAGAACGTGGCTCTCTGTCCCCTATGCTAGGGACTTCAATTGTCTCTTCTGGAACCACCATGGAAGAGAGAGCACAACCATATTTACGTTTAATTATGTCGGCCTCTTTGGTAGGTGTGCGCAGACCAACGGCAATATCGTTGGTTAAATGGTCACCACCTATGGCCAAAACAGCGGTATGTTTGACATACCCTTCGGCAAAAATAGCAATATCTGTGGTTCCGCCACCAATATCAAGGATGCACACTCCCAACTCTTTTTCGTCTGAGGTAAGTACAGCCTCTGCAGAGGCAAGTTGCTCTAAAATGATATCCCCAACATCCAAACCACAACGGTTGACACATTTTATAATATTTTGTGCGGATGATACTGCACCAGTTACCACATGAACGTGGGCTTCAAGACGTACACCAGACATACCGAGAGGCTCTTTTATGCCATCTTGACCATCAAGGTTGTACTCTTGGGGTATAACGTGGAGGATCTCTCTGTCCATGGGGATGTTCTGGGCCCGGGCTGCATCCAAAACTCTCTGGATATCTTGTGGGGTTACTTCACCGTCTTTGGTGGCTACAACTCCATTT
>JADFYX010000292.1 GCA_015232795.1 Magnetococcales bacterium | reverse complement strand
ATGCGCCCCACCAACAAGGCGGCTATAATCAATAAAATGGGGTTCACATAGTTAGAGCCCAGGGGTGTGGATGAGGCAAAAAGAATATCACCTGTCACAAGACCGACAATAACCACCAAAGCTTCGGGACCATTGGTTAAAAATCCTGTCAACGTGCCAATGCCTGGAGCATTTTTCAGGGTTTCAATCATTATCTCGATGGATGAACCGACCAAAAACATGATAAAAACTACTGCTAACGCTCCCCAAAGAGAGGCCAGCATATCACCATCAAATATATAGGCTGCCCCACAAAAAAAGAGAGCCGTTAAAAGCCAAGAGATCATATCCACCCATTTGATGGAATCAGCTATAAAACGCTTCATTAAAAAAACTCCAAAGTTTCATTTTGTATATTCCGTTATCTCTAGCAATCAACTGGGATAAGATATTTTTGTAAGATAAAGACCAGTAGCAGGAGCCATTGGACCAGCTTTTTTTCTATCCCTACCCAACAATATCTCTTTTATATACTCAGGGGGCCAATCTCCCAAACCAATTTTAACCAAACTGCCAATTATATTGCGTACCATATGATATAAAAAAGCATTAGCACCAATGGTCATAGTTAAAATTTCACCCTCTTTAGCAAAACCCAGTACAGATACAGTGCGTACTGGATTGGGTGCAGAACAAGATGAGGCACGAAACGCTGAGAAATCATGAGTTCCTATAAGATAGCTACTGGCCTCATCCATGAGGGCTATATCCAAAGAGCGCGGATAGTGCCAAACTCGACCACGCTCTAGAGCAGGAGGTTCCGTGCGTAAAAAAATTTTATAACAATATTCGCGATAAAAAGCAGAATAACGGGCATGGAATGTGGAATCGACTTGCTGGGCTGCCAATACGGTAAGCCCATGGGGAGTCAGAGCATTTAAAGCCCGAACTATATCACGCTCAGGTCTATCTTTGGGGGTATCGAAGTGGGCCACCTGTGCAGTTGCATGGACACCAGCATCAGTACGACCAGCACCAATCAAGGTTATTGGATGGGAAAAAAGCGTCTTTAAGGCGAGTTCCAATTCTCCCTGCACCGTTTGTGCTGTAGGTTGGACCTGCCAGCCAGAAAAAAGCCCACCATCATATTCCAATAACAGCCGAAAACGAGACACCAAGCAAACAATCCCACGATAAAATTCAGGTTAGACTAGACAGTGCAGTTGGTATTTAAACTTAAAACTGCACTGCCCAGTATCACACCTATTAACCTAGATACAGCAGTTTAAAACACCATATCCAAGAGATTAAACCTGGATATCAAGATTGAGCAGCAGCTTTTTTGGCTTTGGCTGCTGCAACTTTAGCCTTGATAGCTGCAATTTTAGCTGCCTTATCATCAGCATCAGATTTGACAGTTTCGGTGGTAGCTACTCCAGCACCCGCTGCTTTTTTAGCTTTGGCTGCTGCAACTTTGGCTTTCATCGCTGCAATTTTAGCTGCCTTATCATCGGCTCCGGCATCTGCGGTAGCTCCTACATCCTCAGTAGCTCCACCCCCAGCACCAGCCGCTTTTTTGGCTTTGGCTGCTGCAACTTTGGCCTTCATCGCTGCCACTTTATCACTAGGAGATGCAGCACCAGTTGCTGAGGCTGCTGTAGCCGTAGTTGCTGCTGGTTTTTCCGGACGGCTTTTTTTGACTGGCTTACCCAATGCAGGTCGGTATATTTCTACCCGTTCGCCGTCAAGCAATACCCGGTCCCCATCTACAATTTTACCCCAAACACCTAACTTGGTTTTGGTTAGATCGATACCATCAAATTTATTTAATATACCCGATTTATCTACAGCTTGCTGTGCTGTACCACCTTCATCAAGGTCTATATTCATAACCATCTGCTTTTTGGCTTCGGCATATACTACAGCTACTTTCATGAACCGATTCTCCTAGTCAAATTATGTTATTCACCAATCAATATCTGCTATTAGTAAACCTTTTAAGTCGGGATAATAGTCACATTAACGCCTTTCTTTCAACTGACAAAGCCTTTATAGTCCTATGTAGCATTTAATAAAGATGTGGGAAAAAGAACAATACACCTAATGTAAGCTATTGATTATACAAACATACCAAAGGATACCCTTATCATTAACAGGCGTACATGCTATCCCCATCACTATACTAGAAAAATACAATAGAATACACTATGTACGCACTTTATAATTTCTATCCATGATTAACAAATTTATTTTATTGCTCATAAAATATCTTGTTAAACATTTGATATACATTGAAATTTAATGAGAGTTAGCATATAAAGTTAAATACTTTAAAGCGACTTAAAAAGTTTAATGATTTATTTTTTTAAATGATAACAAGATGTTATTCCAAAAAACAGCACGTGTTTATTTTAGTTTACTTATAATAATGCTAGGGTTATCGGCTAGTTCTTGATTCTATGGATAGGTGAAGTCTTATGAAAATTTATTCGTTGTATAACATTAAAGGTGGTGTGGGTAAAACCACAACTGCGGTCAATTTAGCTTATCTTTCTGCCTCTACTGGAGCACGCTCCATGATTTGGGATCTTGACCCTCAAGGAGGTACCAGTTATTACCTCTGCGTTAAACCAAAAGTTAAAGGTGGTGCAAAAGGGCTTATTCGACAAAAACCCCAGTTTGATAACCTGTTAAAAATGACCGGATATCCCAACCTGGATCTTCTCCCGGCTGATATCTCATATCGAAATATGGACCACTACCTTCATCAAGAGATAAAGCCTAATAGCGGCCTACACCGTATTCTCCACCCGTTACGCAACCGTTATGACAATATTTTCTTGGACTGCCCTCCAGGCCTGACTACGCTTACAGAAAATGTGTTTAAAATATCCGACGTGCTACTTGTCCCCCTTATCCCCACACCTTTGTCGCTCAGGGCTTATAACCGTTTAATACAGTTTCTGGTAAAACGTAGAACAAAAAAATTGCAGGTTATCCCATTTTTCAACATGGTAAACGCAAGCAAACCAATTCACCGGATTGTTACAAAAAATGTTCACGAAAAACATCCGATATTTTTGCGTAGCACCATTCCAGAATCTACCATAATAGAGGCCATGGGCATTAAAAGATCCCCCGTATTCACCTATGCCCGTGAATCAACTGAGGCTGGTAAATTTCAAGACCTCTGGAAAGAGATTAACAAACGGGAAAAAACCATAAGAAGCAAGAAAAAGAAATAAACATTAATTTGCGAACAAGCCATCATTTCAACCTAGAAACAGTATCAGCAAAGTGCTGTTTCTAGGTTAATCCTAGATTCACAACAAACAGAACTATAACCAACGGTTAAAACTACCATCAGAATAACAGACACACAAAAAAACCCCAGGCTAACCTGGGGTTTTTTTGTGTACTGCTTGTTCTCTTTTTAACTAACTATCAACCACCGCCGAAGATACCCTTCAAAGTGAAGAATGTTACAGCAGAAGTGATGCCAGCTGCTGGGAGAGTAATAACCCAGGAGACAACGATGTTACCAATAACCCGAAGATCAAGTGCGCCGATACCACGAGCCAAACCAACTCCCATAACCGCACCAACAGCGATGTGGGTTGTGGAAACAGGCAAGCCAGTTTTAGAGGCAAGAACAACAGTAGTAGCAGCAGCT
>JADFYX010000291.1 GCA_015232795.1 Magnetococcales bacterium | reverse complement strand
AGAATAAACGTTTAGTCTTTTCAAGAATATCTTTTTCAATGGCATAGCTCTCAAGACGGGTTGGATCATCGGTGGTTTGGATACGAAGTTTTTGAATTGCTTCTACAGAGAGAATCTCATTCACCTCCTTTTTTCTGTCCAAAACGAGACTTGCCAGTTTGATATCCCCTGTTGAAAGTGCCAACAATACTGATTCCAGGCTCTCGGTCACCAATTTATGTAGTGGAAGAAAAATTTCTTGAAAAACAGGACTCATAGTCAGTTTCAAATGAGCTCTATCCCGACCCAACCCCACCAAATTAACCTCCACTACATCTGCCAACTGCTCCAGATAATCCACAGTTTCTGAAAGTATTAGTTGATCAAAGCTCTGTTCACGAGTTAGGGGATGCCGTGACAGTTCACTGAGATAGACCAATATTGCATGATACAATACATCAATAGCTTGGTCTTTTTCCTCAACTTGGTTCAATTGCTCATCACTATCACTAAGAACAGCATCAGGAACCTTGTTGACCATCTCTTTTACCCTCTCTCCTAAAGCAAGAACTTCAAGCCTTGCAACTTGCAGAGCGATTGCGGGATTGGTCAACAAAAGATCGTCTAGGTAGATAGGTTTGATAACTGGTTTATCGGTAGTCAATTCTGCTTTTTCTGGTACTAGTTTAAGTAATATCTGTGAAATAGGACCAGTAAACCAGATAAATAGTGCTGTATTGACTATGTTAAATATAGTATTGGCATTCGCGATCTGACGAGGTGTTTCAACAGCAAGACGTGCCATCCCTTCAAGGTCCGAACTAGCTGGTGACATCCAGACGACCAATTCAGAAAGATAACCGATAAACGGCAACCAGATAACAACCCCAAGCACATTGAATAAAATATGAAATATAGCGACACGGACGGCTGCACCAGGTTTTCCGATAGATGCCAAAAGTGCTGTAGCACAGGTGCCAATATTGGCACCAAACGCCAAAGCAATTCCCCCTTCCAAACTCACCATACCCTGGCTCGCCATAACAATAACAATCCCCATTGTGGCTGCAGAGGACTGAATCAATGCGGTAAAGGCCGTTCCAACGAGAATACCTAGAATGGGGTTGGACATCTTGGTCATGAGGTCTAAAAATGGTTGATAGCTTCTAAGAGGTTGCATTGCAGCACTCATAAATCCCATACCGAAGAAAATGAGGCCCAACCCCATAACTACTTTTCCAGACTGTTTAAGCCAATCTTCTTTAGCAAGAAAAGAGATAACAAATCCTGTCGTTACCAGCCACATCGCATATTTTGTGACGTTGAAAGCGATTAGTTGGGAGGTCATGGTACTGCCGATATTGGCCCCCATAATCACTCCAAGAGATTGTTCTGCTGTCATAAGACCAGCACTGACGAAACCAACAACCAGAACCGTTGTGACCGAGGATGACTGTATGACAGCCGTCACGCCAGCCCCGGTTAGTGCTCCTGAAAACCTGTTGGTCGTCAAGGAAGAGAGAATCATCCTCATCCGATCTCCCGCAACTAGCTTGAGGGAATCAGCCAACATCTCAAGACCGAACAGAAAAAGAGCCAACCCTCCAAGCAAATTCATAATAAGGACCGACCAAGCAATAGCAGGACCCGTTTCAGATGTTGCAGCAAATAGAGTGGCGGGAATCAATAGCAGAGCCAGCATACCAACTCGTGCTAATTTCAACTTCAATATTTCAAACAAACAACTAAATAATTTCAATTCTATTATCCTGTTAAGGGTTGTTAATTTTGCTAATCTCAGGGTCAAACAGATGTGAAGCAGAAATATGACACTGTTGAATACGGTTGGTACGTACATCATCTAGGCTAGAAGCTTTGTCTTCCTGGGTTGCGCCAAAAATATCAAGAACCTTTCCACACAATGTTACTGAAGCCTCCAGTTGCATGGCCACGACATGATTTGCACCCAGTGCTTCCAGTTCAGTGACTTCACTGAGAAAAGAAGTCCTCACCACTACTGGTATATCAGTACGCAAATGACGAATTGCAACAACAATTTTCCGAGCCGAGGTGGCATCAGGCACTGTGATCAAAATGGCTTTTGCCGTCATGATGTCAGCGTGTTTGAGTACAATTTTCTGGCTAGCATCGCCAAATTTAATTTTAACTCCTGAAGATTTTTCTCGACGGACTGTTTCTGGATTGGTTTCTAACACCACATAAGCTATTCCTCGGCAACTAGCGAGTTGGACTGCAGCACGCCCATTATCACCAAATCCGACAACAATAAGATGGTCCGAAAGCGTTATATGTTTTCTGGGAAAGGTCGAATCCTTGCCAATAGTAAGAAATTGGAACGGGGGAAGCTGAGATAACCGTCTCCCGGCTTTTCCTGCATAAGCAACCATCATAGGAGCTATAGCCATTGTCATTACCGCTACTGCAAGAAAATATTGATACGTGGTAACGGTCAGCAACCCTTCAGAAAGTCCAGACTTAGCTAAAACAAAAGAAAATTCACTAATTTGAGCCAAACTCATACCAACGGCAACAGAAGCAGAAAAACCTACCTTGGAAAAATAAGCAGCCCCCCCCAGCCAAAAGTGTTTTAAGTAGAATAACTGACAGCGTTCCAACCATGACCAATGGAAAGTGTATCCATAAAAACCCAACATCCAATAGCATACCGACAGAGATAAAAAAAAGGCTGGTAAAAATATCACGGAAAGGCAATATGGTAGCAAATGCCTGATGACCATACTCTGATTCTGAGATGATCAAACCTGCTAAAAATGCCCCCAGTGCTAGAGATAAGCCAGCTAAGGCTGTTAGCCACGCAATACCAAGACCGATAACAATGATACTAAGCAAAAAAAGTTCGGGATCTCTTTTTTTAACAATCATGAAAAGTACTGCGGGTATCAATCGCCGAGCGCCGAACCAGAGCGCAAGTCCTATAGCTGCGAACTTCAGCAGAAATATAGCCATCTCCAGCAAAGGATTTTCTGCCTTTCCAGCAAGAAGAGGGATGAGTAAGAGCATAGGAACAACGATCAGATCCTGAAAAATAAGAATCCCCACGGAGGCCCCCCCATGGGCAGTACCTACTTCTCCCTGCTCTTGTAAAATTTTTAGAACGATAGCAGTACTGCTTAAGGTGACGAGAAATCCGATGAAGATGGAATGATTAGGAGAGTATCCCAATATCCAGGCAATGCCACACCCAATTGCCACAGTCAACCCGACCTGCACTCCTCCTCCCAAAAACACAGCCCGTTTCATCTCAACCAGTTTTTCCAGGGAGAGTTCCAGGCCTATAGTAAAGAGAAGCAGCATGACACCAATTTCTGCCAGTAACTCCACCTCCTTGATAGACGAAACCAGAGAGAATCCATGAGGGCCAGCCATGGCACCAGTAATTAAAAAACCCAGAATAGGTGCAATTCGAAATCGGTGACAGATATATACAACGACGACAGCCAGTGAGAAAACAACCAGTAATTCCATTAAGATGCCGTCATGCATGACATTCTCCTAAGCTAAAGAACAAAAATCCTTTTATGTAATTATATAAAAAGGTAAAAAAAAACAATATTTAAATGGATAATCTGAAACAAATAGTGATTTTATC
The DNA here is from genome assembly GCA_015232795.1 of Magnetococcales bacterium. Lineage (GTDB taxonomy): Bacteria > Pseudomonadota > Magnetococcia > Magnetococcales > JADFYX01. Next base: position 45 of record JADFYX010000291.1, on the reverse strand, counting down.
ATGGAAAAATTTCTTTTATTACAGCTTGGTAGTCCATATATCGAA
>JADFYX010000290.1 GCA_015232795.1 Magnetococcales bacterium | reverse complement strand
AGATTCACCCTCTTCGCAGTCACTCTTGTGCTGCCCAAGGTGGAATCAATGCTGCTATCGATCCTGCCGATAGTCGAACATCACACGCCTACGATACTGTAAAAGGGGCAGATTATATCGGTGACGAAGATGCCATTGATCTAATGTGTCAGGAGGCTCCTGAGTGTATCTTGGAGATGGATGCCTGGGGAACCCCTTTTTCGCGTTTGGAAGGTGGTCTTATAGCCCAACGGGCATTTGGTGGGGCCAGTTTCGATAGAACCTGCTATGCTGCTGATCGCACAGGTATGGTGCTTTTGCACACCTTGTGGGAACAACTGATAAAGGCTGGGGTGCAGGTTTATGAAGAGTGCAGTATCTTAAAGCTCTCTAAAAACTCTGACGGTCATGTAGCTGGCGTGGTTATCTATGATATTAAAACCGGGGATATCTACCCTATTGGGGCCAAAGGGGTTTTAATGGCTACGGGTGGTTATGGTCGGGTCTTTATCTCCAATACCAACGCAACAACCAACACTGGCGATGGCATGGCTTTGGCTCTTAGGGCTGGCGCACCTCTTGCGGATATGGAGTTTGTCCAGTTTCATCCTACCGGGCTTTTAACCTCTGGGGTTTTGGTAACAGAGGGTGCTCGTGGTGAGGGTGGTATACTTATAAATGCTGATGGTGAGCGTTTTATGGCTAAGTATGCCCCCAACAAAAAAGAGTTGGCCTCTCGTGATGTTGTCTCCCGTGCTGAACAGACGGAAATCATTGAAGGCCGCGGCAAGAATGGCGGTATTTTTCTTGATCTACGCCACTTAGGTGGGCCAAAAATTCTTGAGCGTCTACCACAAATTCGGCAGTTGGCTATCGACCTTGAGGGTGTTGATCCTATTCATGCCCCAATCCCGGTTCGTCCCACCATGCACTATTCCATGGGTGGTATCCGCACCGATAAATATGGCGAGACACCTCTTCCTGGTCTGTATGCTGCTGGTGAAGCGGCATGTATTTCGGTTCACGGTGCAAACCGCCTGGGAGGTAACTCCCTGTTAGATACCATTGTTTTTGGCAAGGTAACTGGGGCGCGAGCTTCAAATTATGTTAAAGGTATGGCTAAAACTCCAGACTTTCCAATGTCAGACGTTGAAGAGTGTAAGAGTAGCCTTAATGAATTGAAAAATCGGGCTGACTCTGGTGTTAAAGCTGTTGGTGTGCACACTACTGTTGCTACATCAATCAACCTTAACTGTGGTGTATTCCGCAAACCAGAGGGATTAGAAAAAATATCAACTGAAATTGAAGGATGGCGCTCAGAGTATGAAAAGGTTAGCGTTGAAGATAAATCAGATATTTTCAACATTGATCTTCTCAGAGCTTGGGAGTTGAAAAATCAGATTGATTTGGCAGAATGTGTTGTACGGGGTGCGTTGGCCCGTACTGAATCGCGTGGTGCCCATTCTCGCACCGACTTTACCGAGCGGGACGATAAAAACTGGCGTAAACATACTTTGACAACCTGGAACGCAAGCAAAAACAAGGTTGATATATCCTATGGTGAGGTTCGTACCGTCGGTAATCCAGACTATACACCAAAAGTACGGACATACTAAATCAGGTTTCTTTAGAGGCGGTATTGGCGATAACTATTTAATAATGCTAGCACCGTTATCACTGTTCCATTATGGAGTTGGACATGGAATCAAGAAAATATACTTTACGCATTCAGCGCAACAAAAAACAGGATAATGGTACCATTGCGTCTGAATGGCAGGAGTTCACAGTTGAAGGTGGGGAGACAACGACAATCCTTACCCTTCTAGAGAGTGTAAAGAGTGATCAAGATGGCTCTCTTACTTTCAGACAATCGTGTCGTTCAGCAATTTGTGGCTCTTGTGCTATGCGGATTGGCGATAGAACCCGCTTGGCTTGTAAAACCCATATTGGGGCTGTTGCTGATGAAGATGGTGTAGTTGCCATCTCTCCCCAGAGAAATCAACCAGTACTTAAAGATCTGGTCATCGATATTGATCCATTCTTTGAGAAAATCAAAAAGATTAAACCATACCTGCTTGATGGTCCTGAAGCCGATACCAAGGTGGGAGCTTCGGCTTATGATCAGGTAAACCATGTTACCCAATGTATCATGTGTGGTAGCTGTTATTCAGACTGTACCATGTCTGAGGTGAGTGATGATTATCTTGGTCCTGCTGCACTGGCTAAGGCATTTCGCTTTGTCTCTGACCCCCGTGAAGGCAAAAAAACTGAACGCCTTAAAAATCTTTCCAAAGATCACGGTATGTGGAGTTGTGTTCGCTGTGTGCAGTGTGTAGCAACATGTCCCAAAGATGTTAAACCCATGGAGGCCATTGTCAAGCTGCGTACCCGTGGTATTGATAAAGGTTTTGTTCATGGTGTAGGACAACGTCATGCTTTGGCTTTCCACAATGATATCACAAGTTCAGGTGATCTTAACGAATTTACATTGTTGAGCCGTTCTGTGGGTATTTTTGGCTCCATTGCAGAGATGGGTGTTGCATTCCATTTGATGAAGAAGGGCAAAATACCTTCTCCATTCCCACATAAAGCCGAAGGTATCCAAGAGGTCAGAGCCATGTATAAAGACCTTGAGGCCAATCCTTTGGATGTTGAAACCAAGGCCGCCGAGGTAGAGCCTGAGTAGGGCTTGTTTAAGCTTAAGGAAATAACTATGTCTCTAGAATTTGCCTATTATCCTGGTTGTGCCGCTAAACAGGTTCAAAAAGAGGCTGCTAGCTCAGCCGAAGCGGTTGCGAAAATTTTGGGTATTACACTCAAGCCAATGCCAAGGGCTACTTGCTGTGGTGCTGTTAGTCTGCGTGAGAGTAAACCTGCCTTTTCCTTGGCGGTTGCTGCCCGTATTCTCACAGAGGCGGAAGCGATGGGTCATGATCTATGTACCATCTGTAACACCTGCCTACAGACACTAAATTATGCCAACTACCGTTTTAAACATGAGCCAGAAATTCTGGAACAGATTAACGGTGTGTTGAAAAAAGCTGGTGTGCGTCCTTATGAAGCAACAATCAAAGTTCATCATCTGCTTTGGGTAGTAACTGAGCAGGTTGATCCTCAACTGTTGCAAAGCAAAGTCGTAAAACCTCTTAACGGCATGAATGTCGCTCCATTTTATGGCTGTCACTCCCAACGCCCGGCTGAAATATTTGATGCCCGTAAGGGAGAAAAAGTTGATCAATTAGACCAGCTTATCAGGGCTATTGGTGGTAATGCTGTGGAGTATGAAGGCAGAGATAAGTGTTGTGGTTTTCATGTGATGCTCTCAGATAAAAAAGAGATGCGCACCATGGTTGGGCAAAACTGTCTAGATGCCAAAGATTCTGGGGCTGAGATGATGATCTCCCCTTGTACTCTGTGTGATATGGCTATGGGAGCATATCAGGGACCAGCTGAGAAGGTAGTGGGAAAATCTATCGATCTACCGGAGATGAACTTTGCCCAGTTGTTGGGTATCGCCCTTGGGGTTGATGATGAAACCTTGGGTATGGCCCGTTTGCATATTGATCCTACTCCCGCATTGAAAAAGCGTAACGTATAGTTATTTAACTAGCTGCAAAACTTCATTGTGTCACCTGTAGGAGCGAGCATGCTCGCTCCTACAGTTATTCTCTTATTA
>JADFYX010000028.1 GCA_015232795.1 Magnetococcales bacterium | reverse complement strand
CTGTTTATAGCCAAAATAAATCCTCTGCGAGCTGCTGGAAAACTCAGCAAAAAAGATTGTGATAGATTGGTGGCAGCAATTAAAAAAATATTGTTAGCCTCCATAGAGCAGGGGGGAACCACCCTTAAAGATTTTCGCAATGAAGATGGCAAGCCCGGTTATTTTCAGCAGTCGTTAAATGTCTATGGTAGGGGAGGCCAAGAGTGTTTGCTCTGTGCTGCCACCATTGAGCAATATCGTTCTGGTGGCAGAGCTACCGCTTTTTGTCCACAGTGCCAGAAAAATTAATTTATGAATTATCCTGGGTGCCTACCTGTTCACCCCAGCGCAGTTTTTCTCTTAAGACAGAATAGTAGTTTCTATCGGCAGCATGTAGCACCCGGAGTTGATGTTTGGACTGTTTAATTAAAAGTTTATCTCCATCTCGCAGGGGAAATCCGGTTTGACCGTCAAGTGTCAGACGTTGATCATGGCTGCTTTCTTTGCTAAGAGTGACCAAGATAACACCATCTCCAGGGACCGCAATTGGTCTGTTGGTTAAGGTGTGGGGGCATATGGGTACAAGCAAAATGGTGTTTAGGGTGGGGTGGATAATTGGTCCACCAGCAGAAAGAGAGTAGGCGGTGGAACCTGTGGGGCTGGCAATAATTAAACCATCGGCACGGCTAGAGAAGACAAACTGATTATCTATTGAGACCTGATACTCCAACATTCTCGCCAACGCGCCTTTGTGAATGACTGTATCATTCAAGACCAGATGTTTGAGAATCTCCTTGTTTTTACGTTTAATTGTTACCTCAAGCAGCATACGTTTTTCTATTTTATAACGATCTGCCAGCACCTCTGCCATGGTGGTTAACATGGCATCTTTGGTTACTTCGGTCAAAAACCCCAGACGGCCCATGTTTATGCCCAAAAGAGGGGTTCCTGTTGTGCCAACCGACCTACAAGCAGCAATAAATGTCCCATCACCACCAATAACCACCACTAAATCTCGATTTTGTGCTAATGTTCCCTGAGCAGCAGAGGAAGCAATTTTTTTTGCTATATTGGCATCCTTTGCCGCCTCTTTGGTAATTGTTACTTTGCACCCCTGTTTATGGAGCCATTTAGCCAGTTTTGCTGTGGCTTTAAGTGCCTGAGGATTAGATAGTTTTGTAATGATACCAATATCACGCATGGGTAAATCGTCTTCTTAAAAAAATAAAAAAAATTGCCCAACAACCAATGCAACCATACACTAAGATTCTTGTAACCCCAAATAAGTTGATTATTTCTTTTTAGGTATTAGTAAATTTATGGATATTAAAACACCAGATGATGAGCAGGAACCTTTAATTGATGTTCAGGCACGTAAGGATCATCGTCGCCTTGATATTGATAAGGTTGGGGTGAAAGATATACGTTATCCCATTATTGTCCGTGATCGTAGTCGGGGCGAGCAAAACACCATTGCCTCTATCAATATGTATGTCAAACTGCCCCATCTTTTCAAGGGGACGCATATGTCCCGATTTTTGGAGGTGCTGGCGGAATATGATCAAGCTATTTCAGTTGCCAGCCTGCCTGATCTTCTGGAAAAAATTCGTAACCGTCTAGATGCTGAAGAGGCTCATATTGAGCTGCACTTTCCCTATTTTATAAAAAAAACCGCACCCGTAAGCAAATCTGCTGCATTGATGGACTATGAAATAGAATTTTTTGGTGTTTTAACAGGTGATAAATATACAATGACTGTAAAGGTTATGGTCCCGGTAACATCTCTGTGCCCTTGCTCAAAGGAGATATCCGACGCAGGAGCCCACAATCAAAGATCTCATGTTACAGTATCTGTGCAGTTTAAAAAGTTTTTATGGGTAGAGGAGATTATCGATCTGGTAGAGGCAAATGCCTCATGCCAACTCTATACAATTTTAAAAAGACCTGACGAAAAATTTGTCACCGAGCATGCCTATAATAATCCCAAATTTGTCGAGGATATGGTCCGTTCTGTTGCTGAGGATCTGGAAAAAGATAGCCGGGTGAACTGGTTTACGGTAGAATCAGAAAATTTTGAGTCAATTCACAACCATTCCGCCTATGCAATGATTGAAGGCGGCAATAAAGAGTAGTAATACCATGCGTTTAAGTAAAACCCTACTGCCTACCCTAAAAGAAGATCCTGTTGAGGCGCAGATTGTCTCCCACAAGCTGATGCTGCGTTCCGGTATGATCCGGCAACTAGGAGCTGGCATCTATAGCTGGTTGCCTTTGGGCCTGCGGGTATTGCGTAAGGTAGAGAACATTGTAAGGCAAGAGATGGATAGAGCTGGGGCTCAAGAGGTGTTTATGCCTGCGGTGCAACCAGCCGAGTTGTGGCAAGAGACAGGTCGCTGGCAGCAATATGGGACAGAACTATTACGCTTCAGAGACCGTGGGGGAAGAGATTTTTGCTTTGGCCCAACCCATGAAGAGGTAATTACAGATCTGGTGCGTAATGAGCTACGTTCTTATAAACAGCTACCAGCAAATTTTTATCAGATTCAAACCAAATTTCGTGATGAGGTAAGACCACGCTTTGGTATTATGCGTGGTAGAGAGTTTTTAATGAAGGATGCCTACTCCTTTGATCTGGATCAGGAGAGCCTTGATAATAGCTATGAGCTGATGTTTAAAGCTTATCAGCAGATATTCAAACGCTGTGGTCTCTCTTTTAGTGCTGTAGAGGCTGACACAGGTGCTATTGGTGGTTCGGACTCCCATGAGTTCCATGTGTTGGCTGAGTCTGGTGAAGATGCTATAGCATCTTGTAGTAACTGTGATTATGCTGCCAACCTGGAAAAAGCAGTTGCCGGTTGGCCAGATGTTGTAGCTTGCAGACCAACTGCCCAAATGCAAAAGGTTGCAACTCCCAACATCAAAACTATTGATGAGGTAGCCGGATTTTTTGCTGTCACCCCAGATAAAACCTGTAAATCGTTGTTGGTGGAGACAGACGAAGGACGGTTTATGTTGCTCCTGCGTGGGGATCATGAACTAAACGAAATTAAAGCTGCTAACTTTTTAGATGGTGATAATTTTAGACTTATGGAGCCAGAGGAAGTAAAAAAACTAACTGGAGTAGGGGTAGGTTCTATAGGGCCTGTTAACATTTCTTTGCCTATTATTGCCGATCTATCTCTTAAAAATAGCAGTGACTTTATCTGTGGTGCCAATGAAGATGATTTCCATCTAACTGGGGTAAATTGGGAGAGTGATCTACCCCGGCCTGAATTTGCCGATTTACGTAATGTGCAAGCCGGGGACTCTTGCTCTCGTTGTGACTTCGGTACGTTGAGGTTGGATAGGGGCATTGAGGTTGGTCATGTATTTAAACTTGGTGATAAATACACCAAATCCATGGGGATGACCGTGTTAAACCAAGGGGGCCGGGAGCAGACCCCGTTAATGGGTTGTTACGGTATTGGTGTCTCCCGTATTGTGGCAGCAGCTATTGAGCAAAACCACGATGATAACGGCATTGTCTGGCCCATATTTTTAGCACCATTTCATGTTGAAATTCTGCTTATCAACCCCAAAGAGGCAGCAGCAGCGCAATTGGCAGAAGAGATTTATAAACAGCTTCAAGAGAGTGGCTTGGAGCCTCTACTCGATGATAGAAACGAGCGTCTTGGGGTTAAGTTTAAAGATGCCGATTTAATTGGTGCACCCTTAAGGGTGGTCATTGGTGGTCGTGGTATAAAAGAGGGAGCGGTTGAGGTGCAGAGCCGTGTTGATGGCTCATCCGAAAAGGTGGCTTTAGATAAGGTTGGCGAGTTGTTGATCAACCGTACTAAGGGTTTGTTGCAGGAATCGTAAGGAGGGTGATTATGGTAGCTGAAAGTGGGGGTCTGTCTGACTCCAATAAAATCGCTTTGGATGAGCAAGTTAAGGGGGCTTTTGTCAAACAAGTTTCCAGTGGGGCCAAAGATAGTATGCGGGATTTGGTCCGGGCTATGCTGCCCCAGATAGCCCAAAAAGTGGTGCAAGAGGAGATTGGACGCATTCACGCCCAGGAACGCTCCGTTGCTATTGATAGTGAGCATCTAACGGCTGCCATACGGGAAGCCTTTGCCCCCCAGGTTGAAACCATGGCCCGTGATATGGTGAAAGAGTTGGTCGCCGAGATGTTGCCAAAATTAGCTGAAGAGATGGTTCTCGGTGAAATTGAGCGGATTAAAAATCAGGGTAGTGGACTTTGATTTTTTTACATGCTGAAGAGGAATAAACAGCATTTGTGATGATTAAAACCTTAACTAAAAATCTAGTTTGGTATAGAGATAAATTGGTTAGGCATGTTGTGCAAAATGGGCCATTTTTTGCGCAAAGGTTAATAGTAAAAATAGTAGCAAAACCCCATATTGCCAAATATCGTGGTGTTAACAACCGTGGACCAGATATATTTGAAACGGTTTTTTTTGAGTTACGCACCCGCTGTAACTCTCACTGTGCTTTTTGTGCTGGCTCCGTTGAAAATGAGATACGTCCCGATCAGCATATGCCTTTTGCTGTCTTTAAAAAGGGGATAGATAACTTAAAAGAGGTGGCTTTTCGTGGACGGGTTGCCTTCCATATTACCAGCGAACCACTCCTCTCCCAGGATCTTCCAGCTTATATAGCCTATGCTAGAGAGCAGCTACCAAAGGTGTGGCTACAACTGCTTACCAATGGGCGTAAATTAAACCCCAGCAGCGGAACAGCCGTTTTAGATGCTGGTATCAACGAGATAACAGTCAACTATTATAACGATGCCTGTGCAGCTAACCCCGATCTGCCTCTGCCACAAAATATTCAAAAATTTGAAAGTGAAGTGTTGGCAAAACGTTTTACCCATGATGAGATAACAACAGGCCACGGTCCCGACCCTGTTAAAGGCTTTGGCGTATTTCGTTATAACTGCAACCGTCGCCGGGAGAATGAAATTTTATCGAACCAAACCGGTTCTTCTCCAAACAAGGGCATGGTAACGACAAAAAACTTTTTAGGTTTTTGTCACTCTCCCCTTACAGATTTTCACATTACAACCGATGGCACCGTTAGCAAATGCTCCAAAGATGTCTTTTTTACCGATCCTATGGGCAATATTATGGATGAAGACATTATGGAAATTTGGAATGGTAGCCGTTTTCGTACTGTACACAAAATGTTGTTGGCAAATGACCGCAATGCAAATGTGATGTGTCGTGGCTGTGATTATCCCGGCTTTAAGACCATACACGGTAAAAAAGATATTTTAAAACGTCTTTTGCAACACTCCATCTATGGGCGTAAAATGGAATGAAAAATTTACAAGTCGCTATTATAGGAACTTCGGGTATTGTCCCTTACCATATTAAAAGATTGCACAAAATAACTGGGGTGACATGTAAGTGGATTCACAGCCGTAACCTAGCACGCTCAGAGCAGTTTGCAAAAGACAATGGTGTCTTACAGGGAACAGACTCTTTAACGGCCATTCTTAACGATGACACCGTTGATATTGTGATGATTTTTAACGAACCCACCAGGCATGTCGATATTGCAACCCAAGGTTTGGCAGCAGGAAAACACCTTCTGATTGAAAAACCAGTTGATGTCGATATTAGCAAAGCTGAAGGCTTGGTTTTGGCAGCTAAAAATTCCGATAGAATAGTAGGGGTAATATCCCAATATCGTTTTGACCCTTTGTTGCAACAGATGAAAAAAACTTTAGAAAAAGAGGCCAAAGATCTACCCAAAACCGCAGCGTTGACTATTATGAAAAGCCGCAACCAAAAATATTATGAGTGGGGTACAGGGTGGCGTATTAGCCATAGTCCGGCATTTATGAATCAGGGGATTCACTGGCTTGATGTTCTCAACTGGTTTTTTGGTGAACCTATGAAGGTTCACTCAACTGCAACCATTACCCGGCCTTTTTTGCAGTGTGCCGATATGGGGGCTGCACTTATCGACTATCCCGGCAATGTATCAGTGGTGGTCCATGGTGGTACTTTTTCAAGTGTAAACCTGGAAGATCAATTTACCATTATTCACCCCAATGGAAGTTTGGATTATCAAACCTTGAAAGGTCCAAAACCACCAAAAAATTTCCGTGAGCGTTTAGGGCGAAAGCTGTTAAAAGAGCCAGTTTGGGGAGTGCCGGACTGCGATATACAACAGTTGGCTATGGATGATTATATAGCAGCGGTAAGAGAAAAACGTGCGCCGATAAGCTCTCTTGCCAATGGTCTGTCGGCTTTAAAGCTAGCCCACGCCCTTAGTGAGGTTAACTAATTGGCTCTTCCTTCGTAATAGTCTCTAAATCAAAATCCCCAAGTATAGCATAAGCCATGGCGATTCTGTTTGCTCTTATATCAGCATTACAAGAGAGGGGCATTAGGGATTTTTCCTGTTTTTTTGCCAAATTTCTGTTATAGACCGGATGGTCCTTATCCTGATGATAAGCTGTTACCAAATTGTTTAAGTTGGTAAGTAGAATATCTTGGGAGGTTGGTCTATAAGTGCGAACAAACCCGGTTAAGAAATCCATCTTATTTAGAGAAAAGCTATTTTTTTGCTGCATTTTTTCCAAACATACAGCCAAAACATCGCAACTATTGCTGTTGCTCCAAACAGGTCGTCTGGCAAGTGAAAATGCATGGTTGCGGTTGTCACTCTCTACCACCGCCTCAAGTAGCTCAACAATAGGTTCAGAGATCTTGGTGGTTAGCCCTAAAAGGCGGATATAGCGTTCTATTATAATATCGGGAATATTCAATAACCCCGTTGTCAGGCCATAAGTTACCGGACAGGAAAGTTTTGCTTGGGAGAGTTGTATAAACAACTCATTAAGAGTTTGGGAAGTAATGCCAGAAGGGGAGAGAGCAGCTTCACAAAACGCCCTGTCACTATTGCTGGGGGTAAATAGAGGTGACAGCATCAACTCTGCCTCATACTCCTCTAAATCTGCAACGCTACCAGATTCCAGGCCAACCACGGCATCGTCAACATCCAGATGGATAATAATCGCTGTTGCTGTTTTAGCTGTCAACGTGCGCTTTGCAACCAAAAGATCACGTACTACATTAAATAACTCTTGATCAACTGGCTTGCTATTCATAGGATGGTATATACTCGTTTGTCCGATTGTTTGTAGGGTCATTGTTCGTATACCTTAAATAAATTCTAGGTTTATACACCTACAGTCAGACTTGCTTCACAGTTAAAAGTTCATAAATAATGAGGAATTTTTAAGTTCTCCAACCTAAATATTACGCTAATATCCGGGTTGGAGATTATAAAAAATTTAATCGAGAATCATGCCTTCAAGACGTTCCAAATCACAACATAAGACAAAATTTTCATCACCCTTGTTGACGGTCATGGAGAGTGTTGTGCAAACATTGAGGCTGATGTTGGAACGATAGGGTTGGGATAGGTGGACCACACCAGGTTTACGCATGGCATCTTGGAATGGAGTTCTGCGAGTCCATGTACCACCTTCGGTATCTTCCATGGGTTTATAGCGTTTATCCAACACGGCTACCCCTTCATTGGGGAAATAGTTGGCACTAACTTGCACACCTTTGTTGTTCAACAGATAAACTCGCTCAACACGTTTCAGACGGAGTAAACTTCTAGCTGCCCTTTGTATGGGAATGCCGTCAGCAATAGACCAGGCGCACTCCATAAACTCATTGGTGAAATTTGCCATCTCCAGATTGTGACGACGCTCTTCGGTTTGAAATTCAACTTCACAGCGATGACGGATAGTTTGAAAATTGTTGTCAAATTCATCTTCAGCATTATCTGGACGGCGTACAGGTTTGTCACTTAAATCGCCCCAGAAACGACCTTGCAGAAAATCTGCATGAAGACGCATAGCTACGAATGATTCCTCTTCCGTCTCAATTTTTTCTACCAAAACCAAACTACCAGAGGCGTGAATCAAGGATATCAATTTGTAGAACATCCGTTTGGCACGGGGATCTTTAAAGGCATTTTCTAGAAAATCCCGGTCCAGCTTAACTATATCTGGGTGGAGTTGCCATAGTCGGTCCAGATTGGCTGAGTCACCACCAAAATCATCAAACATAACCAAGCAGCCCAATTTTTGCAGGTTTTTGATGGTGTCGGTAAGTACTGTCTCATAGTTGCCTTGATGTTCCCTTAAGGCAACAACCACTTGGTTGGCTGGAAGCCCAGTATGCTCCAATACTTCTTGTAAAAATTCTACATCCGGATCTTGACGACCCAACATAATTTTCGAATGAATGTTAACAAATAGCCAACGGTCATCAATTTCAGCTTTGGCAAAATTCTTTATGTGAAGCAATAACCGCATGCGGTCAAGTTGTATCTTATCTTCATCACTCGTAGTGTTGGCAAAAAGGGTTGATGTCCCTATAAACTTTCCGTTGCTATCTTTACCACGCATAAATGCTTCAAAACCAACTCCACGTTGGTGAGATGCACTAAAAATACGCTGGAAACGAGAGCAGAGTTTATAGGAAGAGAAGTCGGCCTCAAACTGCCCATCGCGCTCATGGATGGCCTTCTCTAGAGTTGCAATTGAACGGCCACCAAACAGACCAGTTAAAACTTCGGGACTTGAGGAACTTTCAGACATACATATCTCCCATTCAAGGTGTTCTTAACCTTATTTTTATACCTATTAATTTTTTAACACTGTTATTTCACTCTATCCCAAGCAAAAAGTCAGCAAAAAAATGCAATTATCGCAAAAAATTTCTGTTAAAAAAAAGTAACCCTAAAAAAGCCATCCGAGAAATAAAGGATGGCTATTTTATTTGTTCAATTTAATTGGTTAAACCTTCATAGAGATTAATCAGGATTTTTTACCCTCTTCCATCTCATCTGAATGGTCAACATTAACGATACCTGCTAGCTGTTGTAGCAAACGCCAGTTGTCCAATCTATCTTGCTGTGAAGCAAGAAGAACATCTGTAGGGGCATTTTCGGCATTGTTAAAATGTTTAGCAAAACGCCCTTCAGTACGGCAGAAGCTGATAAAATCTACTACCTCTTCTTGACCATCTTTACCCTTTCTACGATGCCAATCACGTTTTACCGAAGGGTTTCCTTGTAGGGACATTTTAGAGGCTAAAGTTGGCCCGGCATCAGGATTATAGATGTACACAGGGAATGCCCGGGATTCAACTGCCAACATTGATTGCCGACAAGATACATCATCAGGAATTTGATGCTCTGGTTGGCAAGAGGTGAAGGCATTGATCAAAGCCGGACCATCAAAGGCTAAAGCTTGTTCAATAGATTTATAAAAATGGTTGGTCATAGAGCCAACTGTCTGAGCAACAAACACCCGTGGGTGCATCATGGCAATGTTGGCAATCTCTTTGCGTCGCTCTTGCTTGCCAAGTTCGACTTTTCCATGGATTGACATTTTGGCCTCTTGGCCAATATATGTGGCGGTTGATGTTTGACCACCAGTGTTGGAATAGGCTTGGGTATCCATCACAAACGCTTTGATATTCATACCGGAGGTCAACATCCGCGAGAGAGCTTGAAAACCAATATCCAACATAGAGCCGTCACCACCAAAAACCCAAATATGGTGATCTTGTTTGCCCATCTGGTCCCAATGCGCCCTAATACCCATGGCTACAGTAGCTGCATTCTCAAAGAGAGAGTTTACCCAAGGTGCTCGAAATGGATTGTAGGGATAAGTGGAGCCATAAACAGTGCTACAGCCTGTATTAGCAACAACACCGTATTTACCACCAACCTTTTCATGGGTCATGGCTAAAAGCTGTCGAATAGCAGAGGTCTCTCCACAACCCATACAGTTGCCAGCACCACCAACAAACTGATTGGCATCATCTTTGAGCATGATATCCACTTTCAACTTGGGATTTACATACTCAGCAGGAGTTTTTGGAGAATTTTTGAAGTATTCCCAAAGATCCAGATAACCCTCAAGATTATCTTTGGTCTTTTTAATCATCTTAAGAGCGTCGTGTTCACCACAGGCAACTACGCACTCGCCACAACCTTTACATTTGGTAGGGTCTACAAAAATACCAAATAGTGCGCCACCAGGAGCGGTTGGATCTTTGGCTTTTTTCTTCTCGTAGGTTTTAAAATATTTTGTTGTCTCAACAAATTGATCTCGCAAAAACTGTTGCTGCTCTTTGGAGCCAGCCTCTTTTAAAACAGTTTCCAAGGTATCAGGGGTAATAACCCTTCCCCAAATTGCTGAATCAGGACACTGTTGCACACACTCCATACAACCAACACAATTTGTAGCGTCAAATTCAGGTAGGTCGGGGGCAATATAAGAAAAATCCCGATATGATGCGGTTCCGCCAGGAATGACAGAACGGGCGACAAATGGATCGGCAGGTTGGCCAGATCCAGATCCGCCATTATAGGCCTCCATAATTTCACGGGCCCGGTCTATGTCGTACCAATCCGGCGTTGCTCCAGAATATATTAAAGCTTTTTGACTCATCACATTACTCCAGTAAAACTATCATGCTGGCAAGTTTAAAAATACTAAACTCAACCAGTCAATTCTTCCCCCACCAGTTAATCTTTTTTTTAAAGTCTAGATAAAGAACGCGTTAACGTCCTTACCTTTTGCCTCCCAATCAAGGCGGCCCTGCTCAATAATATCTGCTGGTGTAGCTGCCATGATCTCTGGTGTAACAACCATCACCCGCTCATATCCGCGTTTGACGGCCTGAAGGTTTTCATCTACCACCTGATCTCCACGTTTACCAAAATATTTATCCAACGGTTTGCGAACATGTTTAAAGAGATCTTCTTCATTCATATTGGCATTTTTTTGGAAAGGTGTAACTCTAAGGAAAACACCAAGGAGTACAACACCTTGAAAACGTTGAATCAATGAGTGGTCAGATTGGCAGGACTCTCTTGCAATATCAATTGTATCCACACCATAAAACTGAACTTTGTTCTCTTTCATGTAATATTTTGCATAGGGAGGCAGAGAATCCCATAGACCCTCTGGGGTTGTCTCATCGGTATGTTGAAAAACAATACCATTATCTTGTAAGCCCACTAGAGGATTGCCCATATGCCAAGTTGTTGGGTCCATCAAAGGAACAAAATCTACCTGCTGTAGCTCACAGTGGGTCATGATTTTTGTGGCTGGAGTAACAGTAAGATAGGTATTGGTAGGCAGGCCTTTTTTCTCAGAGCCATACTTTGGTGCGGCCTGAACATTAAAGCCGAAGATATCACCCAACATTGTAGCAATAATTTTATTGGTAGTAACCGATCCATAACCACCAACAGAGTGGGCACGAACTGAGAAAGAACCTTGTGGACGAACGTCTGGCTCAGTATCTAACTCTAGTGCAGTTTCATGGTCGATACCCAAAGTAAAGAACCTTTTACCCTCAAGACCTTTCAACATGTTTCTGGCAATGGATATAACATGACCCGGTGTGGAGTCCCGAGATCCTAAACCTGCTGCACCGGAGAAGACAAACGGTATTTTGTCTAGCTTTTCAAATGTTGGATCACCCATAACAGCGCGAGCAAGAGATGCTTCAATATCGGTTGTTAATGGATTATCCACCATAGTAGGGATATCACATCGCTCAATAACCGAAATTGCTTTACAATTTTTAATTACTTGTACTATCTGTTTAGCAGGAAAAGGTCTGAAACAGGTGACATGAACAACACCTAGTTTGATGCCCAGGTTGTTACGTATCTCTTCAACAACAGACATACAGGTTTCCGCCATGGTACCCATTGCTACAATGGCATATTCAGCATCATCCATCATGTATGTATCTAACATATTATAGCGACGGCCTGTTAACTGATAGAACTCATCCATGGTCTCTTCAACAATCCGTGGAAGTTCATCATAATAGTAGCGTTGGGCTATCTTACCCTGCATATAGGCATCTTGGTTCTGCACAACACCCATCTGTAGAGGAAAATCTGTATCAAACATGTTTTTGATTTTTTCCCGTGGATCTCCAAGAAACTCTTTAATAAGAGCATCTTCAGGAAAATTCAGATTTTCAATGGTGTGGGTACTCAAAAAACCATCTTGCACGTTCATAAATGGTGTAAGAGAGTCTTCAGATGCCCGTCTGGCGATAAGACAGAGGTCAGAGCAGGCTTGTACGGATTGGGCAAATAGAATACCCCATCCAACATCTGCAACCCCCATAACATCATCATGTCCCGCATGAACATTCAAACCTTGAGAGGTCAGTGCCCGTGCGCCAACATTGAGAACTTGAGGTAATCTTTTACCAGAAATGGTATAGAGAACCTCTTTCATGAGGATCAACCCCTGGCCTGAGGTGAAATTTGTCACCCGTCCTCCAGCCAAGGCAAAACCTTCGCAAGCGGATTGGGATGAATGTTCACTCTCTAGCTCCATCCAGACAATAGGTTTGTCCCAGACATTGTGGAAACCGTTGGCAACAGCTACCTGAAATAGCTGGCCCATGATGGTAGAAGAAGTAATTGGGTATGCTGCAGCACCGTCTGTAGCCCTTGTCTCTACGTAAGAGATGGCATCCGAACCGTCACCGGTACCGGGAATACCGGGATAAGGAAAAGACTGTGCCTTAGCGGCAGTCATAGTTGTCATACAAAAAACACCCTCCAGGGTCAGGTTACAAATTTTTCAGATACACTCATTTTCAAAAGCGAACTGGTTTATAGCACGCTTATTATGCAGTGCACAATGGATTCAAATTGAACTACCTTTCATATAGAAATAGCAGTTGTTGGTTCACATCTATTGCAACTTGTTGATCTTCTTTACTAAAAAGTTTTGGGATTCATGCTTTTTTGCTAAACAAAAAAAATATTATACCATAAGAATGTTACTACCTAAAATCAGCAAATTTTACAGTTAAAAATTAAAACTCCCTGCGACCAGCAAGTGCTTGGTAAAGGGTTGATTCGTCGAGATATTCCAGCTCTCCACCCATTGGCAGGCCGTAGGCTAAACGGGTTACTTTACAGCCAGTAGAGTTGGCTAATTGGGCCACAAAATGGGCCGTAGCTTCGCCTTCAACTGTGGGGTTGGTGGCGATAACCAACTCTTTAATCTCTCCTGAGAGCAAACGTTTTTCTAAAGAGCCCATATTTAACTGCTCTGGCCCCACATCATCAAGGGGGTTAAGCCTACCGCCCAAAACATGGTAGGTTCCTCTAAAAAATCCCGCCTTCTCAAAAGCCATCAGATCAGAAGCTTCTTCTAATACACATAGCAACGATCTGTCTCTTTTGTTGTCTTCACAGACCCAACAAATATCACCTTCGGCTAGATTGTGACATATTCTACAGGTTTTTACCCGATCACGCAGTTCCTGAAGAGAGTGCAATAACTGTTCTATATCTCTCTGGCCATAGCGCAGAAGGTGGTAGATCATCCTGCCAGCACTTTTTTTGCCAATCCCCGGAAAGCGGGAGAAAATCGCAATAGCCCGTTCTACCGAGGGTAGACCTTTCATTGTGATTCTCTGTTTTAAAAAGGAAGTTTAAGGCCTGGAATGTTCAGCCCACCAGTAACTTTGGCCATACTGTCCTGATTCAATACCTGTACCTTTTTTTGCGCATCATTAAATGCTGCAACAATTAAATCTTCCAACATTTCAACATCTCTTGCGTCAACTACTGTTGGATCAAGGCGAATATTTTTAATCTCCTGTTTGCCATCCATAGTAATCTCTACCATACCACCACCAGACTGCCCAACAACCGATGCAGCGGCCATCTCTTCTTGAATTTTGGCCATTTCGCCCTGCATTTTTTGGGCTTGTTTTAGAATATTGCCGAGATCTTTCATAATATTTTTTCTCCAAGCCCAACTATTGGACAGATTTTTCGTTAAGAGGTTCAACATTTAAAATTTCAACTTGAAAACGGGCCGATAGTTCACGTACAATCGGGTGATCTTTGGTCTGTTCCACCAATTTTGTCAACGCTTCGCTTTTAACTCTAGCACTCTTCTCGCCAATGGTCTCAGGTCGGGACTCCTCAGATGCTGGCTCTACCACAACCCCATCTCCAGAAACCCCGGTTTTTTCTAAAAATGCAACAATTCTATCTTTAACCTGGCTTGTAGGTCCAAAGCAGTCGTTAACCAACTGTAATACCATCCGCGGTGGGCTATCATCATTAGCATCATAAAAATCCAGGCAAGCCACCTGCTGTTCAAGTTTCATTGCCAATTCTGGGGCAACCCTCTTCATTAATGATATCAATTGCAGCCATGAGGTTACAGGTTCTTTATTGCTAACCTGTTTTTGCCCCATATTTGGATGGGAGGCAGGGGAGGCTACAGGGGAGTCTGGCAAAGCAGTAAAGCCAGCAGTTGCTTGGGTTCCACTGCTGTTGGCAGAAGAGTTCTCCCCGGCTTTTGCTGCCATTTTTATCAATCGGCCAATGTCTGGCACCGGTTTTAAATATGCTACCCTTAACAGCAACATCTCCAGTGCTTGTTGTTGGTTTTCGGCTAAACGCAGGTCTTGACTACCCCGTAAAAGTACTTGATAGGCCATTTGCAGATGTTCTTGGCTAGATGATTGGGTTATCTGGCTTATCTGTTCTGCCATCTCATCATTTATACTTTTTTGTTGCGAATTCCCAACTACCTGCATTTTTACCCCGGTATGGAGCATGTCAAGAAGATCATTTATCAACGCTTCTGGTTCTGTACCATCATCATAAAAGGTGGTTGTAGAGCTCAAAACCTTTTGTCCATCACCAGTTAGCAGATGGCCTAACAACGCAAGCCCACCTGCACGGTTGGAGA
>JADFYX010000289.1 GCA_015232795.1 Magnetococcales bacterium | reverse complement strand
TAAACTCCTTTCAGGATAGCCCGGCTTTGGTCTATATGGGTGGTATCACGGCTCTGGCTTTTGGCTTGGTGATAGTAAATCTTCATAATGTTTGGATAATGCAGTGGTCTGTAATCATCACTATCTTGGGCTGGTTGGCTTTACTGAAAGGAGTTGTACTTATCTTTTGTCCAAAACCAATGTTACGGGTATCAGCCTCTATTTTTAACAGTGATAAGTATATATATATTGTCGGTATTGGTGCAGCACTGTTTGGACTGTTCCTTACTGTTATGGGTTACAGCTAATGTCAGTTTGTGGAATCAATTTTGCAAAAATATTGGTCAAATAATTTCAGTAAAATTTTACTGCCGAATCTAGGCTCAATCATTCTATTGCTATTTTTCCCCTCCTTTTGAACTAAATATAAAGTTCTATTGTCAAAGATTTACAATGTGAGATTTATGAGATTTGTGTGGATTGAGAGATTTCTCCACCACCCAACAAGGTTAATATTTTGAAGAATAAACTACCTCAATTTCAGGAACCATCCTTGACCACCATGGAGGCGGGGCGTCGTCTAGGAGTGTCACAGGGCACTATACTTAACTGGATAAAGCAGAAAACCTTGCCTTCTTGGAGTACTGTAGGTGGGCACAGGCGCATCCCCGTAGAATCAGTGGACATAATCCTTAAACAACGCCATGAAGAGCTTCAAGAAAGCTCAGAACATAAAACGGTCTCCTTGCTGTTGGTTGAGGATGATTCTGTTTTGATGGCATTTTATGAGTCCATGGTAAAAGCGTGGCACTTGCAGGTTGATTTAGTGACTGCTAGCAATGGTTTTGATGCCTTGATCCAGATTGGCAAAACTGTTCCTGACATCATTATCACCGATCTGGTTATGCCTAAAATAGATGGTATTGAAATGGTTAAAGCCATTCGGGGGAATCCTGAACTCAATGGAACCAGCATCATTGCTGTCACTATGCTTGACGCAAGTGAAATAGCTCAACGAGGAGGTCTTCCCATAGATGTTCAGGTTTTCCAGAAACCACCACCTGCTAAACGACTTAGAGCAATAATAAGTGAAAAAGTGAAAAAGCTTTATCCCGAGGGAAGGAGGCTATGATGTGTTTGGTAGAGAATTATTGGTTTTGTAAAGAAGTGCAGATCCAACTATTTTGCCAATGATATGACTAAGAGAAATAGGAATGTTGCGCCCTGATTGCAGAACTTTTCAAGCTTCAGTAAGGGTTGATAATGAACAATAAAAAAACAGAATACAAGAGGCCTCTTGTTCTAGTCGCTGATGACGATGAGATAATCTTGGATATTATTGCGTCATTTCTAGAGCAAAGTGGGTACGACTCTGTTTTGGCAGAGAATGGCCATGAGGCGATCGAAGAATTCCAAACACACCATCCTGACCTAGCTTTGTTGGATGCTAATATGCCAGGAATTGATGGATTTAAAGCTTGTGAGATGATCAGGAGTTTACCCGGTAGTCGGAAGATTCCCATAGTGATGGTAACGGCATTGTCCGATGATAAGTCGGTGGACCGGGCTTTTGCAGTTGGAGCTGAGGATTTTATAACCAAACCCATTCACTGGGCTGTCTTGCGCCAACGTCTGCGCATCCTTTTTGACCGTAAGGAGTTTCAAGATCGAATTCATCATCAAGCTACCCATGATGCTCTGACAGGGCTTCCAAATCGCACTCTCTTTATGGACCGCTTAGAGTCTGCAATTGCCATGGGACATCGCCGTAAAATCAAACTTGGGGTGATGTTCATAGATCTTGACCGTTTCAAATGGGTCAACGATGAGCTGGGCCATGCAGCAGGAGATCTGTTACTCAAGAAAGTGGCACGAAGAATGGTAGATTGTGTCCGCCATTCCGATACTGTCGCGCGCTTGGGAGGAGATGAGTTTACAGTGATTCTCTCCGACGCCTCTGGAATCGAAAACCCATGTGAAATTGCTAATAAAATTCTCCAGTCATTGCAAGTGCCATTTAATTTAGAGGGCCACAATGTCTCAATTTCCGGTTCCATTGGGATAACATTATTCCCGGATGATGGTGAAGATGCAGTGACTCTCCTCCGCAATGCAGATCATGCAATGTACATTGCCAAAAATAAAGGGAGGAATTGTTGCTGGATTTTTGATACGGTACAAAATCAATAAAATAGATCATGATGGGGGATGTGAAAAATAGAGATTGTTTTTAATGTAATAATATCTATAAGCTTGAACAGTATTACCTCGCTCTGCTGTTCAACCTATAAATAATTCGAGGTTCACTAGTAGCAACAAATAGCATAATCGGGAGATTGTCATGGCTAAAACTGATTCCAAAAAAGATAAAAAATCTGAACAGAGTAAAAGCAAGCGGATTAAGGAGTTGGAGAAAAAAATCAAAGCGATAGAAAAAAATATGTTTAATGTGACTTCACAACTTTCCGAGCGAAATGCGGCACTGTTGCGAAAGGTTAGCGAAGATAAATAGATATAAATCTGGTTTTATAGGAGTTGGCTATTGTAAGCCATTAAGGTGGCAGTGTGGAGACAATAAATGGGTAACTTTATCGGAAGTTATGGAACCTCATTATCAAATTATTTTGATCCAAAGAGGGCGAATAAATGTGATAGGGAAAAACAATGTCCTGTGGTGACGGTCTCAAGATCGGTAGGTGCTGGAGGTAGTAAAATTGCAGAGTTATTGTCTGAAGAACTAACTGTTCCCTGCTTTGGCTATTCATTGATTGATGGCATAGTAAAGGAGTCCAAGCAAGATAAATTTTTACTATCTCTGGTTGATGAAAAAGCTCCAGGTGTCTTGGAAGATTGGATTCACTCTCTTTTTACCCAAGGGGGAATCTCAAAGTCTGGTTTTTATATGCGACTGATCAAAACCACCTTGGCCATTGCAAAAACGGGTGGAGTAATTGTCGGAAGAGGCGCGCATTTGGTTCTTGCCAACAATCCTCGTGTATTTCGTCTACGTATAGAGGGATCATTGGACTGCTGTATTGAACGGGTGGTAGAGCGAGAGAAGATAAAGAAGAAAAAAGCCAGAGAGTTGATTTTCAACACAGAGAGACAGAGACGTAAATATGTCCGTGAACTATATAATAGATTTCCCCATGATCGCGCTTATTATGATTTGGTAATCAACACCGACAAATTAACGCCTCATGATGCAGTGGAAATTGTCACCTATAGTATGGAAAAGATGGGGTATTATGTGCCGGGAGAAGATGTCATCAAACAACAAAACCTATAACTTAAAAGGATTAACCATATAAGCTTCCGATATTGTTGCGTTTGTTGTCTTGTAAGATGGACCTATTGCTTTCCTTGGCATTGGAAGACTAGCACATGATTCTTTGACTACAGTATTTTCTCATTTTTAGCTATGAGGGGAATGAAGAAGAATGATTTTGTAAACATAACTATTTAGATACCCACTAGGTTTGCAGAATGAGTAGGTTTGACCTTCTTTACTAAGCTAGAAGAGTTTCTCGATTATCAATAGCAAAGACCACAGCCGAGGAGATGGTAAGGGCTGTGGTCCTATAGAATTGTTACTGTTAAGACTGAGAGCTTGTGAAAAAATGAAACCCTACTGCGAACGCCCCAAATTCACCCCCCGCACCATGTCGAAACGTGCCA
>JADFYX010000288.1 GCA_015232795.1 Magnetococcales bacterium | reverse complement strand
GGCAGAACCTTGGGCTTTGCCCAAACCCAGCAGGGAAATAATTCCCCTGCACCCCTAATAGTAAAAGCTTTTTTCTTTTGCAATTTATAAGTGGAACAACAATAGTACCAATATAACAAAATTATCCTCAACCACAACCAGCACAAATCCGTTTTATGCTGAATTTCTATATAAATACAGCTTTATGGCAGAACATTTTTTTTAACCAATGGATAATAGAGTATAGGTATAATCCATAGGGTTAGCAGAGTTGAGACAAAGATACCAAAAACCAGACATATTGCCAGCCCCCCAAAAATTGGATCGTCTATGATAAACAGCGCACCCAACATAGCAGCTAGACCAGTTAGCACTATGGGTTTTGTGCGTATGGCCCCTGCCATTATTATGGCTTTTTGTGGCTCTTCTCCGTTGGCGATTGTTTCGTTTATAAAATCTACCAACAGTATGGAATTTCGCACGATAATTCCAGCAAGGGCAATCATGCCAATCATTGAGGTTGCTGTAAATTGTGCCCCCATAATGGCGTGTCCCGGCATTACCCCTATGACAGTAAGAGGAATGGGAGCCATGATGATTAACGGTACAGAATAGGAGCCAAACTGTGCAACAACCAGTAGATAGATCATCAACAGCCCTACCCCATAGGCAATCCCCATATCACGAAAAGTTTCAAATGTAATCTGCCACTCACCATCCCACTTGACAGAATAATCAAACTGCTCTTCAGGCTGGGTGAATAGATGTTGTTTTAATGGCTCGCCACTTTTGGTTTTTACATTTTCTATTTTATTATAGATCTCTTTCATACCATAAAGAGGGCTATCTAAATCACCTGCCATATCTGCGGTTACATAGACAACTCTTACCAGATCTTTATGATATATTGCATTTTCAATCGGGGCTTTTATAATGGTTATAAACTCTGATAAAGCAAATAGTTCTCCTGACGTTGATTTTACTTTCAGACCCAGTAGAGCCTCCATATCTGCTTTATTGGCAGGTGATAGCTCTATGTGAATAGGTATAGTATATTTTGTTTTATCAATTCGCAAAAATGAAATGTCACGACCGCTTAAAACTGTCTGCAACAACTCGGCAATACTGAGTTGACTTACTCCATAGGTTGAGGCTCTTTTTTGATCAACTTGAAAAATATAGCGTTCCACATCAGCTTCAACGGTGGTGTCTACATCAACAATATCCGCAGTATCCACAAAAACTTTTTCCAGTGTTGCTGCCAGCTCTTTTTGCCCGGACATTTTTGGGCCATAAACCTCCAACACCAACGGCGATTGCACAGGTGGCCCTGGGGGAACTTCCACAATTTTTACATTGGCATTTAGTCGTCTACCGATATCTTGCAGGGGTCCACGAGCTGCTAAGGCTATCTCGTGACTTTTACGATCTCTATCTTTTTTGGGAGTTAAATTAACCTGAATATCACCCATATGAGATTCACTACGCAGATAATATTGCCGTACCAAACCGTTAAATCCAACGGGAGATGAAGTACCTGCATAAACCTGATAATTTGTCACTTCTGGAATTGTTGCAATGTAACCGCCAAGGGCAGACATAACCTTGGCTGTCTCCTCCACAGTGCTGTTTTCTGGGAGATCTACAACAACCTGAAACTCAGATTTATTATCAAAGGGCA
The DNA here is from genome assembly GCA_015232795.1 of Magnetococcales bacterium. Taxonomy (GTDB): domain Bacteria; phylum Pseudomonadota; class Magnetococcia; order Magnetococcales; family JADFYX01. The sequence continues at coordinate 2,029 of JADFYX010000288.1, read as the reverse complement.
ACATTTTTAAAACCACCTGGCGATCATAAACCAGATAGAGAGAACCAGCTATCAGGATTACACTACCCAAGGCTAAAAACAGACGGTTTAAACCTGAAAAGCGATGCACAGTGAAGGGATTATAGAGAATGGTAAAAAGTCTGCTTAAGCCCGGTGATGCAGCTTGGGAATGATCTGTTTCATTCTTAGCTTGGGGATTAAGATTTAGCTCTTTAATATTTTGTTCATGTAGAGAGTTCAAACCCTTAACAGATAACCACGGCGTAACCACAAAAGCCACTATTAAACTAATGAGCATTCCGATACTAGCATTAATAGGAATTGGCCCCATGTACGGCCCCATTAAACCCGAAACAAAAGCCATGGGTAACAGGGCACTTATAACTGTAAAAGTAGCAAGAATAGTGGGGCTGCCAACTTCATCAACAGCTTTAGGAATAATATCCAAAAGAGATTTTGTGCTGCCATGCATATGTCTGTGGATATTCTCCACAACAACAATGGCATCATCTACCAATATACCTATAGAAAAAATAAGTGCAAACAGCGAAACCCTGTTTAAAGTAAAGCCCCAAGCCCAGTTGGCAAATAGGGTTAAAGCCAGGGTAAGGACAACAGCAACACCAACAATAATTGCCTCCCTCCACCCCATGGTAACCAGGACTAAAAGCACGACAAATGCGGTAGCAAAGGCCAGTTTACCAATTAACTTTGTGGCTTTTGCTGCAGCGGTAGCTCCATAGTTACGGGTAACTGTAAAGTTGACATCATCGGGAATAACAAAGCCGCGCATTCTCTCCATACGCCCAATAACACTCTCGGCTATAGAGGCGGCATTTACCCCGGATTTTTTAGCAACCGCAATGGTAACGGCAGGTTGATCTTGTAATTGTTGTGTAGCTCCTGCTCCGGTTCCTATCCATACATACTGTTTTGGCTGTTCTGGCCCTAAGCTGACTTTTGCTACATCCCGAAGATATACCGGCACTCCATTGTATATGCCGATACTCAATGATGCTACATCTTCTACTGAAGTAAGAAATTTACCTACTTGCACTGAGATTGATTGGTTATTGTCAACAACATGACCAGCATGTTTAACCGTATTGAATGCCTGCAATGATTGCGCAATCTGTTCTACAAAAAGTCCGTAGCCAGCAACTTTATGGGGGTCCAGTTTAACATGGACAACACGCTTGCTACCCCCAACTGTAAATATGTCTCTTGTACCTGTTACCCTTTTTAGCTCAACCTCCAATGAGTGAGCCACCTGGGATAGCTCATAAGCTCCCATTTCGGGGTTATTGCTCCACAATGTAAAGGTGACAATAGGCACATCATCAATACCCATTGGTTTAACCAGAGGCTGACCTACACCAAGATTTTGCGGAAGAAAATCCGCATTGGAAAACACAGCATTATAGAGCCTTAAAATAGCAGCATTTCTATCTTCGCCAACTTTAAACTGTACTGTTACCACAGCCATACCGGGTTTAGAGATAGAATAGATATGTTTAAGACCATCTACCTCAGATAATTTCTGCTCTGCCGGTATAGCGACAATCTGCTCTACCTCCTTTGCTGATGCTCCAGGAAAAGGGATAAACACATTGGCAAAAGTGACGGAAATTTGTGGCTCTTCTTCTTGGGGGGTAATAGCCAAGGCAAAAAGCCCCATCAGCATACCCATTATAGCTAGAAGTGGTGTGATTTTAGAGTTTTGAAACTGGGCAGCTATCCTCCCAGATATGGATAATTTATTATTCATAGGGCTATCTTGTTTTGTAGATTTTGTAACTTAACTTGCCCTGCTGCAACAGGATCAACTGCCACCTGCTCTCCAGCAACCAACCCAGAGAGAACCTCAATCATCTCCCCATCTAGATGCCTGCCAACTAATACACGGCGAAAGTTTACACGACCATTTTCAACACTGTATACACCTGTTACTTCACTACGGTGGATAACAGATTCGTAAGGGATAAACAGTCTGGTTTTATGACCCACTCCAAAGGCAACTTTTACAATC
>JADFYX010000287.1 GCA_015232795.1 Magnetococcales bacterium | reverse complement strand
GCCCCAGTTGGGTGATAGGGCTGCTATCTCTTGCAATATTTTATCGCTGTTTATCAGTGTTCCCTTGCCATCATCTGCATTTAAATCAACACCCATGGTTCTGGCAATCTGGTTGATTATATCGCCATCAGTACGGCTTTGGGACGGGGTTTCTATGGCTTTGCAAACTCGCTGAACTCTGCGGTCGCTATTTACAAAAGTACCGTTTTTTTCCAGAAAGCTTGCTCCTGGCAGCACCACATTTGCATATTTAGCAGTCTCAGAAAAAAAGATATCCTGCACCACTAAAAAATCTAGATTTTCAAGTGCAGCAATAACATGGTTGGTGTCCGGGTCTGATTGGGCAATATCTTGTGCCATCACCAACATGGCTTTTAGTGTGCCGTGGCGAGCAGCATCTAACATTTCAGGAATTTTCATCCCCATCTCGTGGGGTAAAGTAGTGCCCCAAATATCTTTATGCTCTTGTCGGGCTGTTTTATCGTTAATGGAGCGATAGTCTGAGAAGACATTTGGCAACGCCCCCATGTCACAAGCCCCTTGTACATTGTTCTGTCCACGAATAGGGCTGGAACCTGTGCCGGGACGGCCAAGATTGCCAGTCATAAGAGCCATATTTATTAAGCCGTGGGCAGATAGCGTACCGTGACATGCCTCGGTAATTCCCAAACCCCAAAGAATCTGAGCGGCATCTCCTGAGGCGTAGAGGCGGGCTGCATTGCGGATAAGGTCTGCATCTACACCACTGTAGGTTTGGGCCCACTCTGGCGTGGTATCAGTCACCACTTTTTTTACCTTGGCAAACTGTTCGGTAAATTTTGTAATAAAGGGGATGTTCAGCAGATCTTCAAAAATCAATACATGCTGCATAGCGTTGATAACAGCAAGATTACTTCCCGGTTTTAAGGGTATATGTATGTCAGCCAAACGGGCAAGTTCGGTATTACGGGGGTCTAATACAATAAGTTTTGTACCCCCTAGCACAGCCTGTTTAATGCGACTGCCAAATACCGGGTGGGACTCTGTGGGGTTGGCTCCCACAAGCATGATAACATCTGATATATCAATATCTTCAAAGCTATTGGTGCCAGCACCAGTTCCCAATGCTGCTCCCAAAGCAAATGCCGATGGCGAGTGGCAGACACGGGCGCAGTTATCCACAGAGTTGCTCTGCATCACCTGCCGGGTAAATTTTTGCATTAGATAGTTCTCTTCATTGGTGCAACGGCTGGAACTTATGGCAGCAAATCCATGGGGTCCATGGTTCTCTTTTACATCATTGAAGCGACCTGCTATCAAGCTTAAGGCATCAACCCAGCTAGCTTTTTGATGGATGCCGTTTTCATCGCGAATAAGAGGGTGGATTAAACGATCCTTATGCTGGGAAAAGCTATAACCAAAGCGACCTTTAACACAACTGTGGCCCCTATTTGTCATGCATGATGGGTCTGGCTCCATCTGTATTACCTGTCCATCTTTAACCTGGACTATAAAACCACACCCAATTCCGCAGTATGTGCAGGTGGTGGTTATGCTGGTGTCTGGAAGGCCATTTTTTTGTTGACCTACATCAATAAACGCTCCTACCGGGCATTGGCTTATACATTGACCACAACTTACACAGTTTGCCTCCTCCAAAGTTGTGTCGTTGCCAGCAACAATACGGCTGTTAAAGCCTCTGCCAGCCATGGCCAAAATGTGCGAACCTTGTACCTCGTCACAACCCCGTACACAACGTCCGCAAGCTATACATTTTTCCATCTCCATTTTAATAAAAGGGTGGCTAAAGTCGGCCTTGTGGGTGTTGGTTTTTGGGTTTATATAACGAGGTGCCCTTATGCCAAATTGTTGCGCTAGATTTTGTAATTCACATCGACCGTTTGCCGTGCAAGTGAGACACTCAAGGGGATGGTCTGAGATAATCAACTCGAGAATATTACGTCTGATGCGGTTTAGCTTTTTGGAGTTAGTAGTATAAACCGCTCCCTCTTGCACAGGAGTGTGACAGGAAGCTACAGGTTTTGCACCTTCTACTTCTACCAAACAGAGGCGACACCCCCCTTGGGGACGCAAAGATGGTGAGTTACATAAACTTGGCAGGTCACGGCCTAAACCTTTTACAACTTGTAATATGGTACTGTCGGCATTAGCTGTTAAACGTAGACCATCAAGAACAAAAGATACAGTCATGGTTTTTTTCCATCTATCTTCCAAATATGGGGAAAAAAGCGCAACAGAGATTTTATGGGAGTAGGGAGCATGCCTCCTAGTCCACACAGAGAGCCAACTTCCAGGGTTTCGTTGAGATCATCTAGAAGTTGCAATTTATCTGTGGTTATCCCATCTGCTCTCATATCACGAAGTAGCTCTTCACCACGGGTGCTTCCCAAACGGCAGGGAAAACATTTACCACAGCTCTCTTTGGCTGCAAATCCAAACAGTCTCTGGGCAATTGCCAAGAGATCAACTTGATCATCATATACTACTATACTGCCATGCCCCAAAGTACCACCAACTTGGGCTAAATCTTCAAAACTCAATGGTGTGTCCAGAAGTTCAGGTGGAAGAATCGCCCCCAAAGGACCACCAATTTGCACAGCTTGAATTGTTCTACCTTGGGGAAGACCACCTGCCCAATCTTCTATGATGGTTCTTATGGGAGTACCAAAAACTGCTTCATACAACCCTGGGCGCACTACAGCACTGTTTAAACTAACCAGCTTGGTCCCCCGTGAATTTTCACTTCCAATGTCCGAATAATTTTTGGCACCATGCTCAAATATAATTGGCAGATTACAGATGGTCTCAACATTTTGCACCGCTGTTGGGCAACCATAAAGCCCATCATGGGCAGGGTAGGGTGGGCGTACACTTACCTGAGCAGGTAGACCCTCAATGGAGCGCAGCAGACTTGTCTCCTCTCCGCATACGTATGCCCCTTCTCCTCTAATTATAAGTATTGGGCAGTCGATTAAGCCTTCGGATTCCTCAGTGGCTAATATACCTGACTCTATTATTTGTTCTACTGCTAGCTGCATCTGCCGATATGCTCGGGGATATTCATGGCGAATGTAGATATAAATTGCTGTTGCGTTGACTCCATACGCAGCCAATAAAGCTCCTTCTAAAACCAGATGGGGGGCTGACTCCATCAACTCTTTATCAATATAACTACCTGCGTCCCCTTCATCACCATTAATCACCACAAAACGACGGTTAGAACCATCTTTAACCGGAGTACTAGCCACAGTGTGCAATTTTATTGCTGTGGGAAAACCTGCTCCCCCACGCCCACGAAGTTGACTGCTATAGATTTGATCTATGATCTGTTTTGGGGTTTCTATATCTACTATATTTTTTAATTCCCGATAATGATGTTTTTCTAATGTGGTCTCTCTATCTGGTGGTGATAATTTGGGTAAAAGGAGTTGAATGGTAGGTTTGGGTTTAAGAAAATAGTCGCAAGTCTGGGTGTTGCTTTGCAGAGGAGACCCTGTTGTTAAATGTTTAACCAAAGAGTCCCTGGATTTTTTGTCTGCCAATGATATCGGACGGTTTTCAACCAGTGCAGCAGGAGCATGGGCGCAAAGGCCGACACAAGTTATGGTGCCGACATTTTTTTTGCTCGCATTTATAATCTGTTGCTTAATATCATCTCCCCCAGCAGCCCGACATGCCTCGCCGTTACAACACTG
>JADFYX010000286.1 GCA_015232795.1 Magnetococcales bacterium | reverse complement strand
TGGGCCATTTAATAAAAAATATACGACAAATAAGACCAGATATCGTCCATGGTCAATATGTAACACCAGGAGTTGTATCTATTGTTGCAACTCGACGAGCTGGGGTAAAAAATATCTTGGCAACAGTGCACTATAGTGGTCGTCAACACGGTTGGAAGGCTAAATTATTGTTGCGAAGTGGAGCGAGTTTATGTAAAGCATTTTTTTGTGTTTCCAAAGCTGTTGAAAAATCCTGGTTTGGCGATAGTGCCATGTTTGATCATCAACTAGCTACCACAGGACGTAAACATTTTACCATCTACAACAGTATAGATAAGGCTGTAATCGAGAGCGGTATACAAAATAGTGATTTATTAAACCTGGATAAAAACCACCCGATAATTGGTGTAGTGGGGAGGTTAAGCAGAGAGAAAGGTCACAGGTTTCTTGTTCGTGCCATGGGAGATATTGTAAAGCAGATACCAGACATTAAGCTAGTTGTTGTTGGTGAAGGATCAGAGGGTGAGGCTTTACTTCGTGAGGCAGAATCCCTCAACATAAACAATAGTATTATCTGGTTGGGAAAAAAAGATTATCCAGAAACATTGGCGATAATATCTGTGTTTGACCTCCTAGTTGTGCCATCTTTATCTGAAGGTTTTGGTCTTGTTGCCGTGGAAGCAATGGCTAGCTCAACCCCCGTGGTGGCATCGGGAGTAGATGGTTTAATGGAGGTTATACAAGATGGTGAAACTGGTTGGTTTGTGACTCCTGGTGATGTGAGTGAATTGGCAGAAAAAGTCGTTTGGGCAGTAAAAAACAAACAAAAACGCAAACAAATTGCTGAGTCTGGACTAAAGCAGGCCAAAGAAAGGTTCTCGTTAGAAAGATACGAAAAGGTTATATTAAGGGCTTACAACACCTTTGGCCCAATTTAAGAGAGACAAGATGTGATTGTTGATAGGCGCAAATTTTCAGAAGTAATTGAATTTCCATTGCTTATTAATATTGTGTTGATATCAACACTTGTTGCTGTTATTGGCGGTGTTAGCCTGCTGGGTTTTAATATTTCTGGTATTGCTTGGGTATTGCCACTGCTTTTTGCTGGTGTAGTATTGCTTGCCAACTTTGGTAAACCTACCCACTTTCCTGTGGTTATCTGGATACCATGGGTAACATATGTTTTGTTGTATCTTCTGTTATCCCAAGAACCCAATGCCCTGCAACGTAGTACAATAATGTTGACCCCGATAATAGTGGGAATTGCCGTATCTGTTTTGATTATCAACCGTGACCATCTGGAGAGATTTGAAAAACATTATACCTATATGGGGTTCGCATTTTTGTTTGTTGCTCTTTTAAAGACAGGGGTTTTGCTCTCTTTACGACTACCAACTCATGGTACCTTGGCAGCAGAGGTTATGACAGGGACACTGCTATGTTGCCTGTATGCATCAAGCTTTGCTTTGGGTAATACAAAAGCTATTATCAATTGGGCTATGTTGGCAATTATTCCTGTTATTACTCTAACAAGAACAGGGGTGGTTGTTACCAGTCTCTCCCTTGCTTTGACATTTGCCCCTCTCAAACGTTGGCAGCGAATATTAATATTAATAACAATAATCAGCTTGGGGATTGCTGTATTTAATTCTGATAGAATGCAAAAAAAAATGTTCTTCTCCGGCAGTGGCAACATTACGGACATGAGTTTTTCCAACCCAAATTTTACCACCAATGGTCGTTTATATACCTGGTCACTTTTTGCAGAAGGTTTGGCCAAGCAACCATGGTTTGGATATGGAGCAAATGCGTCTGAAATGTTGGTTTTCACCTATACCGGATTGCGACATCCCCATAATGATTGGCTTAGATTTTTATATGATTATGGAAGGGTGGGAACTATAATTTTTGCTATCACAATTTTTTGGCAAATGTGGCATGCAATAAATTTGGCAAGAGAGAGTTTTGGCAGAACCAAGCTTCTCTTTTATGCCGGGGCATCCTCTTTCCCACTTTTTATGTTATTTATGTTTACCGACAATATAGTACTGTATTCAGCATTTTTTGGTAATTTTCAGTTTACCATACTGGGAGTTGCGTATGCTTCGTATAGCTACTCTTTAAGTGAGAAGAGAAGTTGAGTCTAGCTATCTAGCTTTTATATAAAGTAAAACAAGGTAAACTGTGGATATTCGTGATCTGACCTACACCTACTATATGCGACGAAAAACATCCCGTTTGCCATCAATACAAGGTTGGGATGGGGGGCGTGTTTTGGAAGTAGGGGCAGGTCTGGAAAATTTTGCTGAACTATACCCCGACAGCACCTATGTTACCATGGATCTGGACCGTAACAGTGCAAAGACAAAAAACCTGTTTGTCCAGGGTGATGTGCTATCACTACCCTTTGCCGATGGAGTATTTGACCATTTTATCGCTTATTCAATTTTAGAACATGTGCCCAACCCAGAGGTCTCTTTAAAAGAGTTGCGCAGGGTATGTAGTAAGGGCGGGGTGGTTTCGGTCCCGGTACTCGATGAGTTTCCCTTTATTTACGATCCTATCAATTGGATATTGAAAAAATTGGGTCTATCCTGGGTGCATTTTGGTATTGGGGGATTTGGTCATGAGTGTGTGCAGTATAGTAAGGATTGGGAAAAACTACTAGAATCCTGTGGTTATAAGGTGGTTTTGGTAGAAAAAGATTGTGGTATAAACTTTTTTGAAGCTTTGGAGTTTTTTCTTTTTTCCATTCCATTCTCATATTTGGATTATGGATCAGCTATGGAAAAATCCCGAAAAGTTCTTAAACCAACCCGAACCAGAACAGTGATTTACAAAAGTTTGGAGAAAATCTTAGGCTTTTGTTATGGAATTCTTGACCATTTTAACTTAAAAACTGTTGGCCATGTATCCTATATATACTGGGTTGAATAATCTTACTCGGTAGACTTTTCAATAAAAAAGCGTGATAATTTCCCTTCTAAATAGTTTTTTCTCCACTTAATTGTTGGTATTTTGTTATGTCTATTGCTGAAACATTTCCCAAAAACCCTAATTTAACTGAAATAAAAACATTGGATAAATTTATAGTTAGTCAAGATTGGCTAGAATCCAACCTGCAAGACTCTAGTTTGCGTATAATTCAGGTTGGCGGTGAAAAATATTTTAATAATTTTCATATTCCTGGGGCTTTACTTCTAAGTTACAACACTATTATCGAAAATAATAACGGTGCAACTGGCGCAAGAGCTAATACAGATAAACTGATAGATCTCTTTAGTCAGTTAGGTATAGGTCCACAAACAAAAGTGCTGGCATATGACCTGGCAGGTGGAACAGATAGTGCCAGATTGATCTGGACCCTTGCCACCATGGGACATATGGGTGGCGGGATGATTCTTGATGGTGGTTTAGGTCGTTGGTATGAAGAAAAACGCCCTATGGAAGCAGAGGTGAAAAATGTAAGCCGTGTAGAGTTTATCTCCCAGCCCGACAGTCGTTGGGAAATAAGTGCAGATGAGGTTGATGATCTCTCACAAATGGAATGGGATGGGGCGATAATTGATGTCAGAAGCGACAGAGAATATTCTGGCAACACCATGAAGGCTCCACGGGGACATATCAAAGGGGCGGTGCATTTTGAGTGGTCCCAAACATTGCGTGGTCCCAGAGATATGCGACTTTTAGAATCCGACCAAATAAGAGCGATGTTAAAAA
>JADFYX010000285.1 GCA_015232795.1 Magnetococcales bacterium | reverse complement strand
GGCAACTACCATTGCAACACCAGCTACTATCACAGCCAGCACTAAACCTGCTGCAATTATAGTCCAAATAAGGTTGGTGATGGGTTTCTGTACCTCTTTTAGTTCAATCTCTGCCAATATTGCCCAGGTAATGTCCCCCAGATAGATAGGTGCATAAGCAGATAAAACTTTGTGGCCGTCTTGGTCGGTAATTACCTTGGTATTAGTTTCGCCAGCAATTGCTTCAGTTGCCCCTTGGGATTTTATGCTTCCCCTGTTTTGGTTGGCAAAAGAGAACTTAACTGTGTGAATATCCGGGTGGAGAACAGAATCAGAACGCATTAGCTTATCTGAACCTATTAGATATGTTTCACCAGATTCTCCCATACCCTCACGTTGCTGCATTATGCTGTTTATGGAGTCAATGGAGAGCTGGAGTGCAACAACTATGTCTACCCGGCCATCGTTAACAACAGGTTGGGCGATAAAAGCCGCTGGCTCGTTGTTGCTTGGTTCATAAGGGGCAAAATCGGCCATTGCATACTCTCTGCTAGAGAGTACTTTGCGGGTCAAAAGGCCAAGGTTGGAGTTGGAATATTTGCCATTTACAATATTAGTTTGATAATCCGATTTTTTGGAAGCACTATAAAAAATATAGCCATCAGGGTTCATCAGGAAAAGATCATAATATTTGTACATCTCCTGGTATTTTTTAAAGAACTCGCCACCGTTATCATCTTCTGGGCTAAAGGCTTCATCTACATTAATTTCTGCCAACATTGCCCAGCGTACACCAAGAAAATCCAAAGGGGCATAAGCTGATAGAGTAGGGTTGTTATTATAGTCAAGAATAACTTTTGCCCCAGTTTTACCAGCAAGGGCATCCCGTACTGCTTCGGTATCGGCCTTGCCTCTCTCTTTGTTGGCAAAGCTTGTGACAACAGTGTGATATTTTGGTTCTAAGAAAGAGTCAGAACGCATTAACTTATCTGCACCAACCAGATAGGTCTCTCCGGTTTCTCCCATACCAGTACGTTCACCCATTATTGTATTTATTTTATTTAAAGGCATACGGAAGATCAGCATACCGTGGCTGTTACCTTTATGATCAAATATGGGAGATGCAATAAAACTGGCTGGTTCATCATTGCTGGGGGCGTAAGGTGATATATCGCTAAAGGCCACATAACCTTTACGGAAGTTTTGCCCAACCATGCGGTATACTTTACCTAAATCAGTGTTGCGCCATTGGCCTGATTTTAGGTTTGTGCCAAAGTCAGACTTTTTGTTAACAGAATAGGCAACATTACCAGCATCGTTTATAAGGTAGAGGTCGGCATAACCACCATTCTCCATGACTTTACGTAGCCAAGGGTGGTATTTGGCGTGGGCTTTGTTGTAGAGATTATTTTGTCGGCTGGCATCTAGTAGATGTTTTTTATCGTGGGGGTTAGGGTTTTCAGAAATGTACATACGCTGTAGTTCGCCAGTGACATTAACTCCTAGCTTATCCCAGCCGGCTTCAAGCTCACTTAAACCATCAATCATCATGTGGTTTTCTGAGAGAAGCTGCACATCATCTACAATGGATTCAAGATAATTATCTATCTGCCTATGTTTGATAGACCTGATAGCGGTAAGTTTTTCTAATGCTTCGTGACGCAGGGTTTTTACCGTCTCCACCAAAACACCCATATCACCTTTACGTTCGGCAAAAAATGCTTCAATCTGGGATTTTTTTACCTTACGCATGGATTTAAGTTTGTTAAAACTTGCATCCATCATGGCTTGGGATGACTCCTTACTGCTAAACCACCCAACAGTAGCTAGAGGGAGCAGGCCGACTAATAAAAATAGCCCTATAAGTTTAGGCCGCATACGCACATTTTTTAAACTAAGCATGGTCTATCCTCTCGATTACATATAATCTCAGATTAATGCTATAAATGTTGGTTATTGTTCACAATAATTTTGTTCTTTGGCTTTTTTTAGTTTTTCGATAACAATTTTTGCAATTTCATCTGGTTGAAATTTTGCTACAAAGCCGTCTGCTCCGACAGCCTCGGCTTTGGCATGGTTGGCCTTGTTATTCATAGAGCTATGTAGCACAAGATGAATTTTTGCAAGTTCTGGGATGGCTTTAACCTTTTTGGTAAAGGTAAAGCCGTCCATCTGCGGCATCTCAATATCAGATATAATTAGACAAAAACGTTGATTATCACCTAAGAGTGACTCTTCCAATGCTGCTAAAGCCCGCTCTCCATTATCAAATAAGGCATATTGTACCCCTAACTGATCCAGGGAGTTTTGCAGAATGATTCTAGCTGCTTTAGAATCATCAAGGACCAAAACCTTTAAGTTTTCAATTTCTGATACACGACTAAGTGAAGAAATTTGGCTGCTAATTTGTATATCAACACCATTTATTTCGTTTATTATTTTTTCAATATCGAGAATCTGAACAGTCTCATCGTTCTCATCAAATGTCAGGGCTGTAAGGTAGCCGGAATTTTGAATAGTTTCTCCAGGAGGTTTTACATCTTCCCATTTAACATTGAGCAGCCGATTTGGGCGCGAAACCAAAATGCCCTGAGTGGTGTTGTTGTATTCACATATCATTATGTAGCTAATGATGTTTTTGTAATCTATAGGGTCCATTTCAAGGCCAGAAGAGATATCGATAACCGTGACTGAGCTCCCTCTAAACCTAATAATACCAACTACCGCAGGGTGGGTCTTTGGTACTGTGGTGATCTCTTTGGGGGTTTCTATTACTTCAATGATTTTAAAGACATTTATACCGTATTGTTGGGAATCAGAGAGATAAAAAGTCAGCATTTCCATGTTGTTTGAAAAATCTACATTTACTCTATGTTCAACCTCATCTAATGCATTGTCCATAGAGCCTCTCTGATTATAATTTAACTAAGGCGGAATAAAGATGACTTATCCCTTGGGAATATACACGAAACCATCCATGAAAGTCATCAAAAAAAGTCAAATTTCAATAGTGTTAAGAATCTCAACTATGCATAAATTAAGTTGAGAATATGGTCTATATAGGCATCTGGTAGATAGTAGGAGTTATCTGATGGAGTGGGGTGTTGATTTTGTCCAAGGTTTCTGAGTTGCCAATAAATAAAAAGCCACCGGGGATTAGGTGGTTGTAGAATTTATTTATTAGACGTTCTTTGGTGGGGTGGTCAAAATAGTGGATAACATTACGGCAAAAAATAACGTCAAACGCCTCCCTAAGACCAAATTTTTCATCCATAAGGTTTAGTTGGCGAAAGCTAACCATAGAGCGTAAATCGGCTTCGATTCGGACAAGGTTTTTACGGGAATCCTTGCTTTTTAAAAGATATTTTTTTTTGATTTGCATGGGTAGCTCTTCTACCTTCTGCATTTTATAGACAGCATTTTGGGCTTGTAATGCGCCATACTATCCATAGAAATTGCACCAAATCTATTCTATCTTAGGCTAATGGATCTGGCAGCTTAATTTTCTTGTTTTTTTTGACAGGAATTGATGATTAAGTCACTAATAAAAAACTACTTTAATTGGATAAGCATGAGAAAAAGACATATATCCCTTCGCTTTATCAGCGGGTGAAATATATGCCTCTAAACGGCAGATTTACTGGAGATTGGTTTAGGAGTCAGCTGATTTTTCTTTGGAATCAGCCAGATTTGGAGCATCAGGGCCTTGTGTGCGATAGGATAATCCAG